>JANNFM010000589.1:0-2937 GCA_031379795.1 Alphaproteobacteria bacterium | reverse complement strand
GGAGGGCGAGGTTTAGAGCAGGTGCGGGGCGCGCGGATTCAATATGGCCCGTCATCCCGCGGCTTGTCCGCGGGATGACGGCGCTGGGTTGGTTCGATTTACCGCGTGCAGCTCTCGGGTGGGCCGGGGGCCCCTAAGCCGCCGCCCAGTCCAGAGCTTCGGCGTCGTCCAGCGCCATTTCGTCCCAGTCGAGGTCCGGCGGCGGGCGCAGGGCGGCGGCGACGACGGCGCTCATTTCGGCGACCGTGGTGACGCTGACCAGCACGGCGCTGGCCTCGGGGCGGGACAGGGCGAAGCCGAGGGCGGCTTGCAGCGGGTCGGACTTGCCTTCGGCGATCAGGCGACGGGCGCGCGAGATGCGGCCGGCGGCGGCCTTCAGGTGGCTGGGGGCGCGGTCGGGCGGCAGGAACAGGACGCCGTTCAGGAAGATCGAGCGCAGGTGCACCTCGATGTCCATGTCGGCCAGGGTGGCGAGCGAACCGTCCAGCAGCAGGCGCTGGTCCAGCAGCGAGACCGGGGCCTGCATCACGTCGGGCTTGAAGCGGCGGGCCACGCCCACCGGATCGTCGGAGGCGTAGACCGGCACGCCGATCTTGCGGCAGAGGCCGGCGTCCTTGAGCGCGCGCAGGCGGTCCCACATCTGGGGACCCAGCGGCGAGAACAGGTCGGTGGCCGAGGGGGCCAGGAGGGTGTCGACCCGCTCCACGCCCAGGCGCAGCATCTGGGCCCGGAGTTCGGTTTCCACCAGATCGGCGCCGCGATCCGGGCGGA
This sequence comes from Alphaproteobacteria bacterium, assembly GCA_031379795.1. Lineage (GTDB taxonomy): Bacteria > Pseudomonadota > Alphaproteobacteria > Caulobacterales > Caulobacteraceae > Phenylobacterium. The sequence continues at coordinate 2,166 of JANNFM010000589.1, read as the reverse complement.
TGGCGGTGAGCGTCATGCGGAAGGCGTTGGGTTGCGGCAGGGCATCGCGCAGCAGGGCGTCAGCGGTGGCCGACTGGCGCACGACCTCCAGCACGCCAAGGCCCGAGCGGCCGGCGATGGACAGGATGTCGCGGGCTTCCGCCTCACGGGGCCGGCCGCGACCGGTCTGTGGCTGATCGAAACCCAATTGTCCGGTTCCGAGGCCGAGTTTGCTGAGCAATGAGGTCATGCGGCCCGAAATGCTTGGTCAAATCCGATAGAGCCGTCATTTTGTCGCAGGAAAGCTAAGAACCCGTATCCAAGCGATTGTCTTTTATGGTGAACGAAATCTTGACGCCGGAACCCTTGCCCGACTGGCCGATGTTCGGCGTCGCAGAGGACGTGCGCCCGGCGATGCGCCAGGCGCGCGATGCCGGCCACGCCATGGTGCTGGCCACCCTGGTGGCGGTGGATGGCGGCGGGCCGCGACCCGAGGGCACACAGATGGTGTTCGCTCCGGGGGTGCTGGCGGGGTATTTTTCCGGCGGCTGTGTGGAGGGCGATGTGGCGGGGCATGCCTGGGCCTGTCTGGCGGACGGTGAGCCGCGCAGCCTGGTCTATGGCGATGGCAGTCCGTGGCCGGACATCCGGCTGCTCTGCGGGGCGCGGATCGAGATCTTCCTGGAGCGGGTTGCGGCGGAGGATCCGGCGCTGGCCGAGCTGTTGACCGCAGAGGTCGAGCGGCGGGCGGTGACCTATGTGAGCGACGGGGGGGTGCGGGCCTGTGCGGACGCCCTGTCACCCTGGCCGGAGGCGTCGGTCGTGCGGGTGTACGAGCCCCGGCCGCGGCTGGTGATCGTCGGCGGCGATCCGACCGCGCTGGCCATCGCCGAGCTGGGGGTGAAGTCGGGGTTCGAGACGACGCTGGTCAGGCCCAAGGGGCCGCAGACGCCGCCGCCGATTGCCGGGCTGGCCTATCGCCGCGAAGAGCCGGCGGAGGCGTTTGCGCTGATTGGTCTGGATCCCTGGACGTCGGTGGCGGTGGCGACCCACGATCTGGAGACCGACCGGGCGGCGCTGAAAGCCGCCCTGCCCTCGGCTGCGGCCTATGTGGGCCTGCTGGGGGCGCGGCGCAGGCTGGCCGGGCGGCTGGATGAGCTGGCGATCGAGGGCGTTGCGGCGTCGGCGCTCGCCCGCCTGCACGCGCCGATCGGTCTGGATATCGGCGGCAAGGCGCCGTTCGAGGTGGCCGTCTCGGTGATTGGCGAGATCACCGCGCTGCGCTATGCGCGGGCCAGCGGCAGCACATCGACCACGTCGCCTTCTGCCGCCGCCGGTGCCCCGGCCAGCCGGACCAACAGCGCGTCGGACGCAGCGAAGACGCTGACCAGCGAAGAGTCCTGATCGCGATAGGGCTTGGCGGTGACAATGCCATCCGCGTAGCTGAGCTGCGCGCGCATCCAGTGTTCGCGCGGTCCGTTGGCAGGGAGGGGCGCGGCCAGCCGGGCCTGCCGCATGGCAGGACCGGGGTCTGCGCCCAGATAGCTGTTGATCAGCGGGCGCAGGAACAGCTCTGCACACACCAGCGCCGAGGCCGGGTTGCCGGGCAGGCCCAGCAGACGCCGTCCATCGGCCAGCACCCCGAAGAAGGTGGGCTTGCCGGGACGCACATTGACACTGGCAACCTTCAGGTCGAGCCCCAGCGCCTCGGCCGCACCGCGCACCAGGTCGTGATCGCCCACCGAGGCGCCGCCCACCGTCACCACCAGATCACCATGGGCGTCGCGCAGGGCCTGGATGGTGGCCTCCATGGTGTCGCGCACCGGCTTGGCGCGCACCACGTCGGCGCCCCAACTGGCGATCAGGGCCTCAAGGGCGCGTGAGCCGGAGTCGTAGATCTGGAACGGGCCGGGGATGGCCGGCGCCTCGATGACTTCCTCACCCGTCGAGAACAGGGCCACCCGGGGTCGGCGCGTGACACTGAGCTCTGCGCGACCCGCTGCCGCCGCCAGCGACAGCCGCCAGGGATCGATGCGAACGCCTTTCGCCAGCAGGGCCTGCCCCGCCTGGATGTCGCCGCCGGCGGGTCGGACGTGGTGTCCGGCGGCGACGGCGGGCACGGTGACGGTCGTATCGGTCCGCGTGGCGTCTTCCTGGATGACCACCGCATCGCAGCCCGCCGGAACC
>JANNFM010000532.1:0-7114 GCA_031379795.1 Alphaproteobacteria bacterium | reverse complement strand
GATTGGCGATGGCGACCTTGCTCACCTGGCCCGCGCGCATCGCAGCCGCGAGACCCGCCAGCGCGGCGTCGGCCTTTACGGGCGATCCTTTTGGAACAAAGAGGCCGATCCGACCAACACCATAAAGGACGCCGGCGCCGTCCGTTCGGCCGGCGCGACGCAGGGCCTCAACATAGGCCTCGTCCGCGGACAGGAAGATTTGGTAGGGCGCGCCATTCAGGATCTGCTGGGTAAAATTGCCGGACGACCCAAAGGTCAGGCGGACTGTCCTGCCGGTGCGGGCGCGGAAAGCAGCAGCGACCTCCGGCAGGGCGGCAGACAGGTCTGAGGCGGCCGCGATCGTGGGCGGTTGTTCCTCGGCGACAGCCAGGCCGGCGCTCATCGGAAGCGCCAGACCGGCGACAACGGCGCGCAAAATGGAACGGCGACCCAATGACAACAGACATCCTCGCGCGACAATCAGCCTTCGCCGCCGGCGATATGTAGATCGACGGCCGGTGAAGGTGAACCCTTGCCGTAGGTCCTAGCCCAGAACCGTCAGCAGAACCCCTGCGGCGGTCAGTCCTCCGCCGATCCACTGGCGCGAGGTCAGACGTTCCTTGAAAAGCTTCTGACCGACGGCGGCGGCGATCGGACCCTCGATCAGACCGATGGCGCGGACGGGGGCTGCCGGCGCCAGCGCCAGCGCGCCGAACCAGCAGGCCGAGGCCGCCGACCCGAAGAACCCCGCCGCCAGGGAGGGACGCCAGGATCCGAAGACCGACCGCAGAGCCTGGGGTCGCATCAACGCCAGGATCGAGGTCAGCACGATCGATTGCATGGTCTGGGCGACCAGCAGCGCAGCGGCCGCCGAATAAAGGGGGTGGCCGGCGTCGAACGCCTGCCCGGCCTGGCGATAGGCGTTGAACGCCACGGCAAAAGACGCGCCGGCGGCAAGCCCCAGCAGGCCGCCCGGCAGGTCCGCCCGGGCCTGTCCCTGGCGCGGCCAGGACAGCACCGCCAGCCCGAAGGTGCCAACGGCGACGCCTGTCCAGGCCGCGACGCCCAGCGCATCGCCCAGCACCAGCCATCCGAGGATCGCGGCCATGGGCAACGACGACTGCTGCAGCATGATCGCGACCGCGAAGCCCGAACTCCGCATGGCCATCAGCAGGGCCCCGGTCGCGGTGACCTGGCTGATCGCGCCGACCACGGCGGCGATCCAGAAGCGGGCTGATGGATCCGGCGTCGCGTCAGGCGTGATCATCCACATCACGCCAAAGATCGAGATCGAGAACGGCAGGCCGAACAGAAAGCGCACCAGCGTGGCGCCCCACGGGCCGGCATCGCCGACCAGCCCACGCTGCATGGCGTTGCGCGCGACCTGCAGCGGCGCGGCGGCGGCGGCGAGAAGTATCCAGAGCATACAATTAAATCCGTCATCCCGGCCAACGCAGCGGCGCAGCCGCGAAGGCCGAGCCGGGACCCACGCGCACCCACGGCGTGCGCGAACCTCCGGCGATCAGGTGAAAAAGGGTCCCGGTCCCCCGGGTTCGGCCTGCGGCCGCCCCGAGGGCAGGCTTCGCCTGTGGCGAAACCGGGATGACACGACGTTTTGGCTTCAGAACCCGCTGGCGACCTTGCCCGGCGCGGTCTTTTCCTTCCGCGCAAAGAGGTTGTTGAGCGCGTTGATATAGGCCTTGGCCGAGGCGGTGAGCGTGTCGGTGTCCGCCGCCTGACCCGTGGCGATGCGGCCATCGTCCTCAAGCCGAACCGAGACCTGGGCCTGGGCGTCGGTGCCCTCGGTCACCGCATGCACCTGGAAGAGGCGCAGGATCGCGGTGTGCGGGATCACGGCGTGGATGGCGTTGAACACTGCGTCGACCGGACCGTCACCGGTGGCGTTGGCGGATTTCTCCTCGCCCTCGATGGTGACCGTCAAGAAGGCTTCCTGTGGGCCTTCGGTGCCGGCGATGACGCGCAGGTGCTTGACCTGAACACGGTCGGCACCGCTGGCCAACGCGTCATCGACGAGCGCCACGATGTCATCGTCGAACACGTGCTTCTTCTTGTCGGCCAGATCCTTGAAGCGCTGGAAGGCCTCGTTCAGCGCGTTCTGGCCCAGTTCGTAGCCCAGGTCCTTGAGTTTGGCACGGAACCCGGCGCGGCCGGCGTGCTTGCCCATCACCAGGTTGGAGCCACCCTGCCCGACATCCTCGGGCTGCATGATCTCGTAGGTGCCGCGGTCCTTCAGCATCCCGTCCTGGTGGATGCCGCTCTCGTGGGCGAAGGCGTTCTTGCCGACGATGGCCTTGTTGAACTGGACCGGGAAGCCGGTAATCGCCGAGACGTAGCGGCTGGCCCGGGTGATGTGCTGGGTCTCGATGCCGGTGTGGTAACGCAGATGGTCGCCGCGGACCTTGAGCGCCATGACGATCTCTTCCAGCGCCGCGTTGCCAGCCCGCTCGCCGATGCCGTTCATGGCCACCTCGACCTGTCGGGCACCGCCCTGGACACCGGCCAGGCTGTTGGCGACCGCCAGACCCAGGTCGTTATGGCAGTGGGTCGAAAAGATCACCGTGTCGGCATTCTCGACGTTCTCGATGATGTCGCGGAACATGTCGCCGTATTCGGACGGGTAACTGTAGCCGACCGTGTCCGGCAGGTTGATCGTGCCGGCACCGGCCTTGATGGCGGCGTCCACACAGAAACGCAGGAAATCCGGCTCGGTGCGGGTGGCGTCCTGGGCCGACCATTCCACATCGCCGCAGAGGTTGCGGGCATGGGTCACCGACTTGGTGATCATCTCCAGAATGTCTTCCTGAGATGCGTGCAGGATGTGGTCACGGTGGCTGGGGCTGGTGGACAGGAAGGTATGGATGCGGCCACGCTTGGCCTTTTTGATCGCCTCGGCGCAGCGCTCGATATCGGCCATCCCGGCGCGGGCCAGGCCGCAGACCACGCTTTCGGTGATGATGCCGGAGATGGCGCGGACGGCCTCAAAGTCGCCGTTGGAGGCGATCGGGAAACCCGCCTCGATGACATCGACCTTCATGTCTTCGAGGATCTTGGCCAGTTCGAGCTTTTCGTCGTGGCTCATCGAGGCGCCGGGCGACTGCTCGCCGTCGCGCATGGTAGTGTCAAAGACGATGACGCGGTCAGAGGGCGCCGGGGCGGACTCGGATACGGGGTTGGTCATGGGAATTCAGATCTCTTCGCGGTGTTTCGATTTTCGGGCGGAGGTCTTCTAACCCCTGGATCGCCCGGCCGCGAGCATGCGCGTGCCTAGAGAGGCGCCCAGGGGCGGCTAAGCCCCAGCGAGAGAAGAAGCAGGCTGTTGAGCCGCGTACGCATGGGTGGGTTTGTAGCGAAAGGGGTAACGTAGCGCAAGCTTGTTGCGCAGGATCAGGCCTCAGGTGGCTTCTTCGGCAAGAACCTTGCTGATCGGCGGCTACTCCGGTGGCCATTGGCGGGCACCGTGCATGATCCTCAGGATGTCGATGCGCTCTGCGGCTACGGTATAGACGATCAGACACGATGTACGTGCCACCACAAACTCACGAGACCCCGCAAGACGCCCGGGCCGCCCTCGTGCGGGAAACTCGGCGATCTTTCTGGCCGCTGCCAGGATCCGATCCTGAACCTGGAAGGCTGCGGCAACGCGGTCCTGAGCGACAAAACGGATATGGTCGTCAAGCTCGGCGGTCGCCGTCGCTGACCAGATGACCTTCACGTCGCCGCTTGGCGGGCCAAAAACTCGTCCCGTCGCAATCTGGCCTGTTCGACCACCTGTTCATGGGTGAAGAAGTCACCCCGTTCGATGTCATCAATCCCCTTCTGCACCTCGGCCCGGAACCAGGCGTCGTACTCGACCTGACGCTGGATCAGGGCGGTGACGATGGCTTCGACGGGCAGGTCCTCGCGGGCGGCCTCGGAATCAAGGACGGCGGCCTGGGCTTCAGTCAGTTCGACGGTCACGTGACGGGTCATGGGAGCCTCTTCGGGACAGATTATCCCGCGTCGGGGCCGTTGTCAGCCTCGCGACGCCGCAGCCAGCCACGAGCAAACCAGCCGATGACCAGCCAGACTGTCGCAATCACCAACAACAGCAGCGCATCGCGACCCAGATCGCCCCGCATAAGCCGCGCAATCGAGGCTCCGGCAAAGGCGGTCAGCACGATCTTGGGCACGATGCCGATGGCGGTCCCGGCCACGAAATCCCGCAGCCGCATGGGCGTCACACCTGCGGCCATGTTGACCACGATGAACGGCGCGGAGGGCACCAGCCGCACGATCAGGCTGGCCAGGAACCCGTTCTTGCCCACAAGCCGCATGAAGCGGCGCACGCCCTCACCCGAGACCTTTTCAAGCGCCTGCGCCCCAGCGGCGCGGCCCAGCTGAAACCCCACCAGCGCCGAGACCATGGTGCCGATCCAGCTGTAGGCGGAGCCAAGCCCGGGCCCGAAGGCCACGACCGCTGCGGCGATCAACACGATCTGCGGTGTTCCGACAAAGGCCAAGGCAGCAAACGCAGCGACCGCCACCGGCAGTGACCACGGCCCCCGCGCTGCGCCCAGCCAACCCTCCAGCGTGCTTTCGCTATCGACGCCGAACAGCTGTGCCCCGAACACGAAAACAATGCCGACGCCGCCAAACAGCACAAACGACACCGCCAGCGTACGCCAGGCCTGGGCGTCGAGATTGGACAGGAATTCGAAAAGGCGACGGATCACAGGCGGAGGGGTCGCGTGTTCGTGTGACCGGGTCAAGGCGTCGGGAACCGTCTCGATCGTACGCGCTGCGGACCGATGGTGACCAAAGCGCCTATAGCCTGTGCCAGCACTCCGGGAGCGCGTGCAGCCAGGTAACTTTGGCGCTGTTGACGCGGCATCGGATCCAGACCGATCAAAATGAGCCCAATCGGTGGGCGAAGCGCCTTTTGAAATATCAGCCGGCCAAATCCCATATCCTCCGTGACCAGTATCAATCCCAGTCGATGGGCTATGGCCAAGACCTCGGGATCAGAAATGCCCGGCGAGGGGTCACTGGAAAAAGTGATTGACCGATGCACGCCAAAAGCAGGGACCGCCAGGACGCGATCAACACACTCATCGAACAGCAATCCCGGCTCTGATCCGCCGTTCACGCGGCAACAATGCCTTCATGCTCCACCAGATCGGCGGCGTAGGTAATGGCGGCCTGAACATCGGCCTGCGAAATCATCGGGTAGCCTTCGAGCAGTTCGGCCAGGTCAGCGCCTGAGCCGAGGTGACTCAGAATAATGTGTACCGGCACGCGCGTTCCCGCGATGCAGGCGCGCCCACCCATCACGTTCGGGTCGATAGAGATGCGGGCGTGCTCCATTAGCTCCGGGATACACCAAGTCCAACCCAACGGAAACGCCGTCGAGGTCCAGCAAATGGAAACCGGATACGCGAGAAGCCCCTGACACAGGTTTGATTGCGCCGCCGCATGGGCTAAACCCCCGCCGTTTCGCCAACCCCTGCCGGGAGTTACCGCCCATGTTCCGGGAATCCGACGCGCTTGCCCGCGTAAAGCCCTCCGCCACCCTGGCCGCTGACGCCAAGGCTCGTGAGCTGAAGGCCCAGGGCAAGAACGTGATCGGGCTGGCCGCCGGTGAACCCGACTTCGACACGCCGGACAACATCAAGGACGCCGCCATCAAGGCGATCCGCGACGGCAAGACCAAATACACCAACGTCGACGGCATCCCGGAGCTGAAGGACGCCATCGTCGCCAAGTTCCAGCGCGAGAACGGCCTCACCTACAAGGCCAGTCAGGTGAACGTGTCGCCGGGCGGCAAGCCGGTGATCTGGAACGCCATGATCTCCACGTTGAACGCGGGCGACGAAGTGGTGATCCCAACGCCCTATTGGGTCAGCTACTGGGATATCGTACTGCTGGCCGGGGGTCAGCCGGTGGCGGCGCCCACGTCGGTGGCCAGTGGCTTCAAGCTAGACGCGGCAGGTCTTGAGGCCGCCATCACGCCGCGCACCCGCTGGGTGTTCCTGAACAGCCCGTCGAACCCGTCCGGCGCCGCCTATACGCGGGCCGAATTGCGGGCGCTGGCCGACGTGCTGCTGCGCCACCCGCAGGTCTGGGTCCTGACCGACGACATGTACGAGCACCTGGTGTTCGGCGACTTCGAGTTCACCACCATCCTGCAGGTGGAACCGGCGCTCTATGATCGCACCCTGACCATGAACGGCGTCTCCAAAGCCTATGCGATGACCGGCTGGCGGATCGGCTATGCGGCCGGACCCGAAGCCCTGATCAAGTCGATGGCCAAGGTGATGAGCCAGACCACATCGAACCCCTCGTCCATCTCGCAGTGGGCGGCAGTCGAGGCACTGAACGGGCCGCAGGACTTCATCAAGCCCAACGCGAAGCTGTTCGAGGGCCGCCGCGATCTGGTGGTCTCGATGCTGAATCAGGCGAATGGCATCCAGTGCCCGACACCGGAAGGTGCCTTCTATGTCTATCCGTCAGTCGAGGGCTTGATCGGCAAGACAGCGCCATCGGGCAAACTCATCGGATCGGATGCGGACTTCTGTGTCGAACTGCTGGAAACCGAAGGCGTGGCTGTGGTTCTGGGCGCGGCGTTCGGCCTCTCGCCGCACTTCCGGATCAGCTACGCCACCAGCAACGCCGTGCTGGAAGACGCCTGCCAGCGGATCCAGCGCTTCTGCGCCAATGTGAAGTAGCCGTGACCGAGCCGGTCAACCTCAACAAGGCCCGCAAGGCCAGAGCCCGGGCCGACGACACGATCAGGGCGACAGAGAACCGGATCGCGTTCGGCCGCACCAAAGTCGAGAAACTGGCCACCAAGCTGGACCGCCTCAGGTCGGCGCGAGCGCTGGACGGAAACAAGCGCGAACCCTGAGACCAATCGGCTTGGTCAGAGGCAAGTGTCCCCAGCGCCGACGGCGAGCGACAACGGCGGACGTGAGTAGGTGTCGGCGTCTGCAGTGAATTCGCCGACCATGGGCCCCCGGACCCTGGTCCGTCCCGCAGTGGCCCTGTCAGGTTCGACAAGATGCGCCACCGCCGCGACCCTAGGCGGGGTCAGCAGCGCCTCGGAGGCCGGGGAGAGCGGGTGCGTCCGCACGCATTC
>JANNFM010000525.1:0-13279 GCA_031379795.1 Alphaproteobacteria bacterium | reverse complement strand
ACCGCAACCGCTCGGCGGCGACCGTGCGCTCCACCTTCTCCAAGAACGGCGGCAATCTGGGCGAAACCGGGTCGGTCTCGTTCATGTGGGATCGCGTGGGCCAGATTACCTATGGGCTCGCTGCGGGTAGCGAAGACAAGGTAATGGAAGCCGCCATCGAGGCCGGGGCGGACGACGTGGAATCCGACGAGGACGGCCACACCATTTTCGCAGCCTTCGAGCAGTTGAGCGATGTTGCCGCCGCCCTGGAAGCCGCGCTGGGGACGGCGAAATCCACCAACATCGTCTGGCGGCCCAAGGTGCTGAGCCCCGTCACTGGCGACGCGGTCGCCACGCTGATGAAGCTGATCGAAACGCTTGATGACGACGACGACGTCCAGCACGTCTATTCCAACGCCGACATTTCGGCCGAGGATCTGGAAAAGCTGGCGGGCTGATGACAGATCGTCCGCGCATCAACCCCGACGACCTCGACCGGCGGGTCACCGACCTCAGCCAGTACAAGAAGTCGCGGGAACAGGCCAAACCCAAGACGCCGCCAAAGCCTGCGCCGGGTGGCGGGTTCCTGGGCTCCAATCCGCGGGCGCCGCTGATCCTGGCGATTGTCGCCGCGGTGTTGGCGGCGCTCTACGTGGTTCCGATGTTCCTTTAGTTCCGCTCCCGGTCCGGTGCGGCTGTCCTGCCTGTCGTGAGCTCACAGGACCCTTCGCGGTCAGCGGAGGGTTTTCTTGATTCCGGCGTTTCGCGTGGATGACACGACGTCATCGGGACAGTAGGGTCCGCGCCTTTCCACCCCTCCGCTTCCAGCTTAAAGGCTTGGCTATGGCCGACGATTCCTCAGGACACCCCGACGTACTCAACGCGACCGCGCAAGGTCAGCTGAAGAGCATCATTGAGCGCGTCGAACGCCTGGAGCAGGAGAAGTCCGAGATCGCCGAGCAGATCAAGGAAGTCTTCGCCGAGGCCAAGGGCAACGGCTTTGACGTCAAGATCATCCGCAAGGTGGTGCGCATCCGCAAGCAGGACCGCGCCAAGCGCCAGGAGGAAGAGGCCATCCTCGACCTCTATCTGGCCGCCATCGGAGAGATTTGAAGCGGGCGGTCCCTGACCGAAAAGCGCAGGCCCAACGCTCTGCGCTGAACGCCCTGAAACGCGCCCAGCGTCTGGCCGATAAGGCCGGGATCGAGCTGTCCGACTGGGAGGGCGAGTTCCTGGGCAGTGTCACCGAGCGTGTGAAGACCTATGGCCGCGCCTTCGGCGACCCTGAAAAGGGTGCGCCTGGGGAGGCGCTGTCAGCCATGCAGCACCGCAAACTCAAGGAAATCAGCGCCAAGGCCAAGGGCGAACCCAAGCCGATGCCGCGCGGGCGCGGGTTTCGGCGGAAGGGGGACGACGGATAGGTCGGGTCGTGGCTGAGTTGACCCAGATCTTCCCCTATGGTCGTCATCGGCGGGCTATTGACCCGGCGATCCAAACCGAGAGCGCCGTTGGGTAGGCGGGTCAAGCCCGCCTATGACGTTCGGAAGGGGAGGCGTACTGCGGCCAGCGCTGCCACTGCGCGCGATAGATCACCCCGCCGTCAGCTTCACCAGCACTGCGCCTTCGCTGACCTGGGCGCCAAGTTCGGCGGCCACCTGATCCACAACCCCGTCGAACGGCGCGTTGAGCGCGTGCTCCATCTTCATGGCTTCAAGGGTCAGGAGGGCTTGGCCTTTCACGACCGCATCGCCGATCTTGACCGAGAGTTGGGTGACCTTGCCGGGCATCGGAGCACGGATCTGACCATCGCTCCTCGCGCCGCCGCCGTCACCGGTCGGGGGGTGATCGCGGAACACGAAGGCCTCGCCGGCTTCAAACACCACCACCTCGTCGTCGCCCGCGATATGGACGTTGCGGCTGGGCTCCAGGGGCATCGGGACGTGGACGGCCGCCGCGCCCTGGAAAATGCGCGCGGTCTCCACCGAAGGGGCGTTCAGCCGGAACCCCAGCAGTTCGACCCAGGGCGTCGCAGGCTGGCCCGAAGCGGCGCGTTCCACCACCTCGCGGAAGGCCCAGCCGGCGGTGGCCAAAACCTCAGGACTGGGCTCGGGCGTGGCTGCCAGAGTGTCGAGGTTGCGGGCGATCAGGCCGGTATCGACGGCGCCAGCGATGAAGTCGGGCGTCTCCAGACATCGGACAAGAAAGCCGGCGTTGGTCTTCACAGGCCAGATCTCCACCTCGCCGCAGGCCTCAGCCAGGTCGGCGATGGCGTCCTCTCGGGTGTCGGCGTGGACGATCAGCTTGGCGATCATCGGATCGTAGAAGGGGCTGATGACATCGCCGGCCTCGACACCGGCGTCCACGCGGACGCCCTGCGGCAGGCTGAAGGCGTCCAGTCGACCGATCGACGGCAGGAACCCGGACGCCGGGTTTTCGGCATAGAGCCGCGCCTCCATCGCATGGCCAGTCAGCTGGATCTGGTTCTGCTTCAGCGGCAGTTTCTCACCTGCGGCGACGCGAAACTGCCATTCCACAAGATCCAGGCCGGTGACCATCTCGGTGACGGGATGCTCCACCTGCAACCTGGTGTTCATTTCCATGAACCAGATGCGGTCGCCACGCAGGCCGTCGGAAGCGTCGGCGATGAACTCGATGGTTCCGGCACCCACATAGTTCACCGCCCGGGCGGCCTTGACCGCGGCGGCGGTGACGGCGGCGCGCGTGGCGGCGTCCATGCCGGGGGCGGGCGCCTCCTCGATCACCTTCTGGTGGCGGCGCTGGAGCGAGCAGTCGCGCTCGAACAGGTGGACGACGTTGCCATGGCTGTCACCGAACACCTGCACCTCGATGTGGCGCGGGCGGGTGACATAGGTTTCCAGCAAGACCCGGTCGTCGCCAAAGCTGGCGGCGGCCTCGCGCTTGCACGATGCCAGAGCGGCACCGAAGGCGTCGGGGCTGTCCACAAGCCGCATACCCTTGCCGCCGCCACCGGCCACGGCCTTGATCAGCACCGGATAACCGATGCGAGCGGCTTCGCGGGCCAGGGTGTCCGGCGACTGGTCCTCGCCCAGATAGCCGGGCGTGACGGGCACGCCCGCCTTGGCCATCAGGCTCTTGGCGGCGTCCTTCAGGCCCATGGCGCGGATCGCCGAAGGGGGCGGGCCAATCCAGATCAGACCGGCCGCGGCCACGGCCTCGGCGAAGTCGGCGTTTTCGGAGAGGAAGCCATAGCCCGGATGGATCGCCTCGGCACCGGTCTGCCTCGCTGCGGCGATGATCTTCTCGGGAACCAGATAGCTTTCACGGGCGGCGGCGGGACCGATCAGGACGGCCTGGTCGGCATCGCGGACGTGGGCGGCATGGGTGTCGGCCTCGGAATAGACCGCGATGGTCTCGATCCCCATCTGCCGCGCGGTGGCGAACACACGGCGGGCGATCTCACCGCGATTGGCGACCAGGACAGACTTAAACATGCACCGCTCCGCGCGCCGCAAGCGCAGTCATTTGAACCGCAGAAAACGCAGAAATCGCAGAAGCGATGCCGCTGCCTCCCGTGCTCCGCCTTCTGCGTTCTTCCGCGTTTTCCGCGGTTGAATCTTGAAGGCGCTGGCGCGCCATCAGTTTCGCCATCTCGCGCATCACATCCTGAACACGCCGAAGCGTGTCTCCGGGATCGGGGCGTTGAGCGCCGCCGAGATGGACAGGCCCAGGACGTCGCGGGTCTGGGCCGGGTCGATGATGCCGTCGTCCCACAGGCGCGCCGTGGCGAAATAGGGGTTACCCTCATCCTCGTAGCGCTGGCGGACCGGGGCCTTGAAGGCTTCTTCCTCGTCCTTGGTCCATTTGTCGGCGTCGCGGTGGACGGTGGCCAGCACGCTGGCCGCCTGCTCGCCGCCCATCACCGAGATGCGGCTGTTGGGCCAGGTCCAAAGGAAGCGGGGGGAATAGGCCCGGCCGCACATGCCGTAGTTGCCGGCGCCGAACGAACCACCGATCAGGACGGTGAACTTGGGCACGTTGGCTGAGGCGACGGCGGTGACCAGCTTGGCGCCGTCCTTGGCGATGCCGCCGGCCTCATACTTGCCGCCGACCATGAAGCCCGAGATATTCTGCAGGAACACCAGCGGGATCTTTCGTTGGCAGGCAAGCTCGATGAAGTGGGCCCCCTTGAGCGCGCTCTCCGAGAACAGCACCCCGTTGTTGGCCAGGATCGCCACGGGATAGCCCCAGATGCGGGCGAAGCCGCAGACCAGAGTCGTGCCGTAGAGCGCCTTGAACTCATCGAAGCGTGAGCCGTCGACGACGCGGGCGATTACCTCGCGCACGTCGTAGGGGGCGCGGACGTCCGTGGGGACGACGCCATAGAGTTCCTCAGGGTCGAAGGCCGGAGGCTCCGGCTCGGCCAGGATCATTTCCTGCGGCTTGGTGGTGTTGAGGTTGGCCACGATCCGCCGGACGATAGCCAGCGCGTCCTCGTCGTCTTCGGCCACATGATCGACCACGCCGGAGCGGCGGCCATGGGTGTCGGCGCCGCCCAGTTCTTCCGCCGTGATGATCTCGCCGGTGGCGGCCTTGACCAGCGGGGGGCCGCCCAGGAATATCGTGCCTTGACCCCGGACGATGATGCATTCGTCTGACATCGCGGGGACATAGGCGCCGCCGGCGGTGCAGGAGCCCATGACGCAGGCGATCTGGGCGATGCTTTCGGCGCTCATCCGGGCCTGGTTGAAGAAGATGCGGCCGAAGTGGTCGCGGTCGGGAAACACCTCGGCCTGGTGCGGCAGGTTCGCGCCGCCCGAGTCCACCAGATAGACGCACGGCAGGCGGTTCTGCAGCGCGATCTCCTGGGCGCGGAGATGCTTTTTCACAGTGGTCGGAAAATAGGCCCCGCCCTTCACCGTGGCGTCGTTGGCGACGATCATCACTTCGCGGCCCGAGACGCGGCCGATGCCGGTGATCACGCCAGCCGCCGGTGCCTCATCGTCGTAGAGCCCGTTGGCGGCCAGCGCACCCACCTCCAGGAACGGCGCGCCGGGATCCAGCAGGCGCATGACCCGGTCGCGGGGCAGCAGCTTGCCGCGGGCCACATGCCGCGTGCGCGAGGCTTCGGGCCCGCCCAGCGCGGCCTTGCCGGCGTGGGCGCGGAGGTCGTCCACCAGTGCGCGGTTCACCAAGGCGTTGGCGGCGAAGGTCGGTGAGGCTGGATCAATGGCGCTTGTCAGCTTCTTCATGCCACACACCTCACTGTCATCCCGGACGGCCTGCAAGGCCGATCCGGGACCCAGTTCGGCGCGCGGGACTCTGGGTCCCGGCTCTCCGCTACGCTACGGCCGGGATGACGGATAGGGGACGGGGTCACGCTACGCGGTCTTTTCGATCATCAGGTCAAGCTCGGCGATCATGGTCTCTCGCATCTCGACCTTGCGGACCTTGCCGGTGACGGTGGTGGGGAAACTTTCGACGAAGCGGACGTAGCGGGGGATCTTGTAGTGGGCGATCTGGCCGCGGCAGAAGTCGCGGACCTCTTCGTCGGTGACGGTTTCGCCGGGCTTCAGCACGATCCAGGCGCAAAGCTCTTCACCGAACCGGAGGTCGGGCACCCCGATCACCTGCACGTCCTGCACCGCCGGGTGGCCGTAGAGGTATTCCTCGATCTCACGCGGATAGACGTTCTCGCCGCCGCGAATGACCATGTCCTTGATGCGGCCGACGATGTTGCAGTAGCCGTTGTCATCCAGGGTGGCGAGGTCGCCGGTGTGCATCCAGCCGGCGCTGTCCAGCGCTTCTGAGGTGCGTTCGGGGTCCTCCCAATAGCCCAGCATCACCGAATAGCCCCGCGTGCAGAGCTCACCGGGCTGGCCGCGCGGGACGATGCGCCCGGCCTCGTCGACGATCTTGACCTCGACGTGGGGCTGGATGCGGCCGACGGTCGAGACCCGCGCCTCCAGGCTGTCGTCGCAGCTGGACTGGAAGCTGATCGGGCTGGTCTCGGTCATGCCATAGGCGATGGTCACCTCGGGCATGTGCATCCGGTCAATCACCTGCCGCATGACCTCCACCGGACAGGGTGAGCCGGCCATGACCCCCGTGCGCAGGCAGGTCAGGTCGAAGCTGTCGAACGCCGCATGGGCCAGCACCGCGATGAACATGGTGGGCACGCCATAGAGCGCCTCGCAGCGTTCCTCCGACACCGCTTCCAGCACAGCCAGCGCTTCGAAACCTTCGGACGGCAGCACCATGGTGGCGCCGTGCGTGATGCAGCCCAGGTTCCCCATCACCATGCCGAAGCAGTGGTAGAGCGGTACCGGAATGCACAGCCGGCTGCCGGCCTTCAGGCGCAGGACCTCGCCCACGAAGAAGCCGTTGTTGAGAATGTTGTGGTGGCTGAGCGTCGCGCCCTTGGGAAAGCCGGTGGTGCCGCTGGTGAACTGGATGTTGATGGGGTCGTCGAACTGCAGGGTCGCGCCAATGTCCGTGAGCCGCGACCGGTCGGCCAGACGGGCGGTGTTCGACACGTGCGGAAAACTCTGGCAGCCCCGATGCGGGTCGTCGCCGATGGTGATGACGACCTCCAGGTGTGGCAACCGGCCCGCCTCACGCAGTTCGCGGACCATGGACAGGTACTCGCTGGTCTTGTGACGGACAGCGATGACCAGGGCTTTGCAGCTCACCTTGTTCAGCGCGTACTCGGCCTCCGACAGTCGATAGGCCGGGTTGATGTTGACCAGGATCAGGCCCGCCTTGGCGGTGGCAAACTGGGTGACCACCCACTCGGCGCAGTTTGGCGCCCAGATCCCGATACGGTCGCCAGGCTCCAGCCCCAGTGCAATCAGCCCGCCGGCGAAGGCATCGACGCGGCGCTGCAGCTCGGCATAGGTCCACCGGATGTTCTGATGTCGGGAGATCACCGCCAGCTGTTCGGGATGGGCGGCGCAGGTCTCGTCGAAGACAACGCCGATCGTCTTGCCGATCAGGGGCTGCGGGCTGGCCCCATGCACATAGCTAAGCTGGCTCATCCAGCGCCTCCCCGGGTTTTGGTCTTGGTGCCATGGTGAACGTTTGGCGAGGTCCTGTCATTCGGTCTTCGCGACCTGGGTCAGTCCCGGTTGACGGCGAAGGGCCCAAACGCCTGCTGCACGGGCATCAGCTCGAGACTGTTGATGTTGATGTGCGCCGGAAGCTTCAGCACGCCCTCGCAGACCAGGGCCACATCGTCCGCCGACATGGCGTGCACGCCCTGATAGACCTTGTCGGCCGAGGCCTGGTCACCGCTGAAGCGCACGACCGAAAACTCGGTGTCAGCCATGCCGGGCTCTATGGAGGTGACGCGGATCTTGGTGCCCAACAGGTCGGAGCGCAGGTTCAGCGAAAACTGGCGGACAAAGGCCTTGGTCGCGCCGTACACATTGCCGCCCGGATAGGGATAGCTGGCGGCCACCGACGACATGTTGATCACGTCGCCGCGGTTGCGCGCCACCATGCCCGGCAGCACGGCGCGCGTGACCCGCACCAGACCCGAGACATTGGTGTCGATCATCGTCTGCCATTGGTCCAGGTCGGCCTCATGCGCCTTGTTCAATCCCAGGGCCAGCCCGGCGTTGTTGAACAGGATGTCGATGGCGTCGAACGGGGCAGGCAGGTCGGTGAGCATGGCGTCGATGGAGGCCTGATCGCGAACGTCCAGCACCCGGGTGAGCAGCCGCTCGGACGCGACCTCTGCGGCCAGAGCAGCCAGCCGGTCGGCGCGGCGTCCGGTGGCGATCACATGGGCACCGGCCGAAAGCAGCCGTCTGGCCATTGCCTCGCCAAAGCCGGAGGTCGCCCCGGTGATGAGTGCGACCCGCCCGACTGCCCAAGTGTCCGTCATGTCTGCAACTCCGTTCTCGGCGGGATAGAAGGTTGCGCCGGACCCATCAAGCGGATCGCGGACTATTCGCGGCTGGCTTGCGGGCCTATCCTGACCACCGATGACCTGGCCGCTCTACATGGACGCCGAGATCAAGCCGAACCGTTCGCTGTCGGAGCGGGGGTTTATCGTTCTGATCTCGGTCATCACCGTGGCGAACGTCGCGTCGGCCATCGTGTTCCTGAACCTGGGCGCAAACCTGGTGCCGCTGTTTCTGGCCGTCGACGTGCTGGCCATCACCGTGGCGTTCCTGGCCAGTTTCCGGGCCGGACGCATGATCGAGCGGGTCAAGGTCAGCGCCAGTGAGGTGGTGATTTCCTACGAGACCCCGCGCGCCTCGCGCATTGTCTGGGAGAGCCCGACAGCCTTCACCCGGGTCACGACGGAACGCGATGAGGATAACAGAGTTATCGCCCTGAAAGTCATGCTGTCCGGTCGCCAGGCGTCGGTGGCCTCAGCGCTGAGCCCCGGCGAACGTGGCGAGTTTGCCAAGGCGCTGGAGAATGCGATCTGGCGGGCCAAACGTGGTGATCGCTGAAGCTGTTGAGCGCCAAGGTATCATCTGCTATTTGGTTTAGTAATAAACTAAATAGGTGCGGAAATGGCGACACGTCGAAGTGTTCTTGAGCTCCTGGCCGGCGGCGGCGCTGTGGGCCTGATGAACGGCTGCGCGGCCTCTCCCGAGATCGATCCCATTGCCGCCTGGCGAAATCCGGGGGCCGGTGAGAAAGACCCGCGCCGCTGGGCGCTGGCGCACGCAATCCTGGCGCCCAACCCTCACAACCGGCAGCCCTGGCTAGTGGACCTGGTGGGAACGGACGAGATCGTCTTCCATGCCGACACCACCCGGCTGCTGCCCGCCACAGACCCGCCCGGCAGGCAGATCACCCTGGGCTGCGGGGCGTTCCTCGAACTCCTGAACCTTGCCGCTTGTGAGCGCGGCCTCAGGGCCGACATGAGCCTTTGGCCAGAGGGTGAGCCGCAGCCCGTGCTGGACCAGCGCCCGGTCGCGCGAATCCGCCTGACGACAGATTCCGCGGTGACGCCCGACCCGATTTTCCGGCTGATCCTGACGCGGCAGACCAACCGGGTGGCCTTTGACCTCAAGCAGCCACCCACAGCGGCCGAGCTGGCCAAGGTGACGGCGGCGCCCGCCGCGCCCCTGATGTCCGGAGCTATCAGCGCGCCGGTGGAGGTGGCGCGGGCGATCGACATCGGCCAGCGAGGCTTTGCGCGGGAAATGACCACGCCCGCGACAGCGCTGGAGTCCGCGAAGCTGACCCGTGTCGGGGCGAAGGAAATCGCGCGCCACCGCGACGGCATCTCGCTGCAAGGTCCCATGTTCGAGGTTCTGGCGGCGACGGGCATGATGTCGCGTAAAGCCATGGCCGACCCCGACTCCTTCGCCACGAAGAGCGCCATCGATATGTTTGGAAAAACGATCGAAGCCACGCCGGCCTTTGTGTGGCTGAAGGGGCCCGACAACAGCCGCGCGACGCAGATCGCGGCGGGGCGGGCCTATGCACGTATGAACTTGACGGCGACCGGCCTTGGCCTGTCCATTCAGCCCTGGAGCATGACACTGCAGGAGTTTCCCGAAATGGCCGCGCTTTACGCCGAAACCCAGGCCACCCTCGGCGCGTCGCCGACCGCGCCGTTGCAGATGCTGTTCCGTATCGGCCGGGCGAAACCTGGCCCTCAATCGCCGCGTCGAGGCCTCGCCGAGCACATCCGCGCGTGAGCGAAGGCCGCAACGATCCGACCGCCTTCGTCTTCATCAACGAAGTCGCGATCATCGAACACCTGACCCGCACGGCGGCCGAGCGCGCACTGCCGGAAGGTCTGTCGCTGGCGGGTTTCACCGTGCTCAACCACATGATCCGCCTGGGCCACGAACGCCGGGCGCCGGCGCAAATAGCGGGTACGGTGCAGGTGACCAAAGGCGCCATGACCGGCACGCTCAAGCGGCTGGAGGCCGAGGGCTGGATATCCGTGACCGCCGACCCGGACGACGGACGCGGGAAGGTGGTGATGCTGACGCCAGAAGGCCGCGCGATCCGCGAAACGGCGCTGAAGGTGCTGGCGCCCCTGTTCGAGCCGGTGCTGCGGGCGGTGAGCGAGGACGAACTGCGACGCGCCATTCCCATCCTGCAAAAGGTGCGCGCTGCTCTGGACGCCGCGCGGGACTAAGCCTCCGCGACCGCGGCCTTGAGCTCCTCGATCCGCCGCCCGTCCGCCGGGTGGGTGGACAGAACTTCCGGCGGCTTGTTGTCGCCACGCGCGGCGCGGCTCATGCGCTCCCAGAAGGTCACAGCGGCGGCGGGATCCATCCCGGCCTTGCGCATGAGGCCTACGCCAATCCGGTCGGCCTCCAGCTCGTGGCTGCGTGCGTAGGGCAGGATCACGCCGAACTGGGCGCCCAGGCCCAGGGCTGCGCCCACCTCGTCGGCGTACTGGGCGCTGTCGGTGTTCGACATCACCAGCTGAGCCAGGGTGACGCCGGCCTGCGCCGCCAGCTGGTGGCTGACCCGCTCTGCCGGGTGACGGGCCAGGATGTGCCCGATCTCGTGGCCCAGGACGGAGCCAACCTCATCGTCGCTGCGCGCCAGGTCCAGCAGTCCCTTGAAGAATCCGACCCGTCCGTTTGGCAGGACGAAGGCATTGAGTTCAGGCGAATCCAGCACCGTGAAAGTCCATTTGAGGTCGGGCCGATCTGCAGCCAGCGCCAGGGGCCGCCCGATTCGGGCCAACCGCGCCTGGACGTCTGCGTCGCGTAACGGCGGCGCCTTCACCACGATCTGGGCCCAGGACGCATCGGCCATCTCCGCAAGTTGGCCGTCTGACACCACCACCAACTGTCGCCGGCCCGTGGCGGCGTTCTCGCTGCACCCCGCCAGACTGAGGGCCGTCAGGCCCGCGAGAAGGCTTCGCCGGGACAGCCGCGCGTTACAGACACTGCACATCTGCCGATCTCAGAGGATGAACTTCGACAGGTCCGCATTGCGGGCCAGGTCGCCGATGCGGGCCTCGACATAGGCCGCGTCGATGGAAATGGTCTCACCAGCCCGGTCTGCGGCGGTGAAGCTGATCTCTTCCATGACCTTCTCGAGGATGGTCTGAAGACGGCGGGCTCCGATGTTTTCCACGGCGCTGTTCACCGCCACCGCGGCGTCGGCGATCGCGTCCAGGGCGTCCTCGGTGAAGTTGAGGGTGACACTCTCGGTCAGCAGCAGGGCCTGATGCTGGCGCACCAGATTGGCTTCGGGCTCCACCAGAATGCGGCGCATGTCCTGGCGGCTCAGCGCCTTCAGTTCCACCCGGATCGGCAGGCGGCCCTGCAGCTCCGGCAACAGGTCCGACGGCTTGGCCACGTGGAAGGCGCCCGACGCGATGAACAGGATGTGGTCGGTCTTCACCGGACCATATTTGGTGGAGACCGTTGTGCCCTCGATCAGCGGCAACAGATCCCGCTGCACGCCCTCGCGCGAGACATCCGCGCCTTGACGCTCGCGGCTGGAGGCCACCTTGTCGATCTCGTCCAGGAAAACGATGCCCTGGTTTTCGGCCAGTTCCAGCGCCTCTGTGGTCAGAGCGTCCTGATCGACCAGCTTGTCGCCTTCCTCGGCGATCAGCGGCGCCCAGGCGCCGGCGACGGTGGTCTTGTGGGTCTTTGTGCGACCGCCAAACGCCTTGCCGAACATCTCCCCGATATTGAGGAGGCCCATCTGCGAGCCGGGCTGGCCGGGGATGTCCATCATCGGCATCGCCGGGCCGCCGTCGGCCAGGGTCAGCTCCACGTCTTTATCGTCCAGTTCACCGGCGCGCAGCTTCTTGCGGAAGCTCTCGCGGGCGGCCGTTGAGCCCGGCCCGGTCAGGGCGTCGAGGATTCGCTCCTCGGCGGCGGCCTCGGCGCGGGCGCGAACGCCCGTTCGACGTTTCTCGCGCACCATCTGGATAGCGCTTTCCACCAGATCACGCACGATCTGGTCTACATCGCGCCCGACGTAGCCGACCTCGGTGAACTTGGTCGCCTCGACCTTGAGGAACGGCGCCTGGGCCAGCCGGGCCAGCCGGCGGGCGATCTCGGTCTTTCCGACGCCGGTCGGACCGATCATCAGGATGTTCTTGGGCGTTACCTCATCGCGCAGATCATCGGGCACGCGCCGCCTGCGCCAGCGATTACGCAGCGCCACAGCCACGGCGCGCTTGGCGTCGTCCTGGCCGACAATGAAGCGGTCGAGCTCGGAAACGATCTCACGGGGGGAAAACTCGGTCATGGCGCTCAGATAGTCACGATTAGGGCAAAGGCGAAGGGTGCGCTCATTCGCCTAAAGCATCTCAACCGTCAGCTCCCCGTTGGTGTAGACGCAGATCTCCGCCGCGATCCCCATGGCCCGGCGGGCCACAGCCTCGGCGTCCAGCCCGTCCACATCCGAGAGCGCCCGGGCTGCGGCCAGGGCGAAGTTACCACCCGATCCGATGGCGGCCACGGCGTGCTCCGGCTCCAGCACATCGCCCACGCCGGTGACGGTGAAGATCTGGTCCTAGTCGTCGACGAGCACCATGGCCTCCAGCCGACGCAGGTAGCGGTCGGTGCGCCAGTCCTTGGCCAGGTCCACGCAGGCCCGCGCCAGCTGGTCGGGATACTGTTCCAGCTTGGCCTCGAGCCGCTCGATCAGGGTGAAGGCGTCGGCCGTCGAGCCCGCGAAGCCCGCGATCACCTTGCCGCCGGCCAGCTTGCGGACCTTCTTCGCCGTGCCCTTGACGATGGTCGGGCCCATGGAGACCTGGCCGTCTCCGGCCACCACGGTCTTGCCCCCTTTGCGCACTGCGAGGATCGTGGTCCCGTGCCAATCGGGGAAGGCTGAGGTATTCGACATCGTTGCGATGTTGGGTTCGCGACCGCATCGGTCAAGTG
This sequence comes from Alphaproteobacteria bacterium, assembly GCA_031379795.1. GTDB lineage: Bacteria > Pseudomonadota > Alphaproteobacteria > Caulobacterales > Caulobacteraceae > Phenylobacterium. The sequence goes on along the minus strand of JANNFM010000525.1, from coordinate 476 downwards.
AAAGTACCAAATCATGGGCACCCAGTTCACCGACGACGAGATCGAGCGCTACGCCCGTCACCTGGTGCTGCGTGAGGTGGGCGGTCCCGGCCAGCAGAAGCTGAAGGCGGCGACCGTTCTGATCGTGGGCGCCGGTGGCCTTGGCGCGCCCGCCGCGCTCTACCTTGCGGCGGCCGGCGTCGGCTCGATCCGGATCGTCGATCCGGACGTCGTCGATCTGTCCAATCTGCAGCGCCAGATCATCTACGCCGGCGCCGATCGCGGGCGACCTAAGGTGGAGGCTTCGGCCGAACGCCTCCAGGGTTTGAACCCCCATGTCGCGGTCACGGCGCTTGCTCAGGCGTTCGAGGACGCCAGCGCCGACGCGCTTCTCGAGGGCGTCGACCTGGTGCTGGACGGCACGGACAACTTCGCGGTCCGCTTCAGCGTCAACGCGGCCTGCGTGCGGCATGGGGTCCCGTTGGTGTCCGGTGCCA
>JANNFM010000523.1:0-5002 GCA_031379795.1 Alphaproteobacteria bacterium | reverse complement strand
CGCCGTGCTGGCTGACCAGGAGCAACAGCCGGACAAAGGCGTCCACCGCCCGATCCCCCGCGCACAAAAGGCCGTGGCCCTGGCCCACCTGGGCCGGAGGGCCGAGGCGCAGGCCCTGGTCGGCGCCACCCCGCTGGACTGCCAGCCCTGCGTTATAGCGCGGGGCGAGATCGCCGCCCTGGCCGGACAGCCGTCGCTGGCCGATCACTGGTTCGGGGAAGCGGTGAAGATGACGCCCTCGCTGCCGATGGCGTCCACGGCCTGGGGCCGGGTGCTGCTGGACCGGGGTCAAACCGACCGGGCCATCGCCCAGTTCGAGATCGCCAACACCCGAGGCCCGCACTTCGCCGACCCGCTGTCCTGGTGGGGTGAGGCGCTGCTGCGCAAGGGTGAGACCAAGGCCGCCATCAAGAAGTTCCGCGAGGCCGACAAGTACGCGCCGAAGTGGGGCCGCAACCACCTGCTCTGGGGCGACGCCCTGGCCAAGCTGGGCAAGGCCGACAAGGCCCGCGAGCAGTGGCGCGCAGCGGCGGGCATGGACCTGTCGGCGACGGACCGCGCGCGGGTCAGCCAACTGTTGGCGCGGGTGGCTGGACCCTAACCCGCCTCGGGTGGCCAAAGCCGCGCCGTATGAACAAGGGCCAGGACCCAGACGGTTTCGCCCTTGATCTCATAGATCAGGCGGTAGATCCCCAGTGGAATCAGTTCGCGGGTCCCGGACACTCGGCCCGGCCGACCGCGCGTCGGCAAATCCAGAAGGCTGCGGGCCGCGTCGCGAAACGCCGCATCAACGCGAATGGCCGCCGTCGGACTGTCGGCGGAAATGTGGAGCCAGATGTCGTTCCGGTCGCGCTCAGCTTCCGGGGAACCTTCACTGATCGCGGGCGACGGCGGCTCGCCGCGCGGCAAAGTGGGCCTCCACCGCATCACCGGATCGGCCGCGCCCGGCCTCCACAGACTTGCGTGCGGCCTCGACCTTGCGGCCCAGAAAGGCGTCGTAGCCGTCGGCTTCCTGCTGACGTTCGACAAACTCCCGCATCAGTTCGCGCACCACCTGGGACGCAGGGCGATGGCTCGCCTGCGCCGCCGCCATGAAGTGATCCCGAAGCTCCGGCTCCAGCTTCATGGTAAAGACAGCGTCCTTCGGCATTCGCGCGTCTCCCGGCTGAGGTACTTTCATAGTATATATGTTGTCATCATATGAGCGGTCAAACAGGGTCCCGCTCGACGCCTTCCCTGACGGACCCAATGCGTTTTTCCGTGTCCTTCTTCGTACAGGGCAACGAACGCGGCTAAACCAGACCACAAAATTCCCTGTCATCCCGGCCGCAGGCCTGCGCGAGCAGGCTGGAGAGCCGGGACCCAGGGCGGTGCGCTGGGCACTGGGTCCCGCATCTTCCACCCGCCTTCGCGGGCGTGCGTGCGGGATGACGGCGTTCAGGACTAAATTTCCCCGAGTTCGTTGCCCCTTCTTCGCAACGGCCGCTTGACATTCCCACTCAATGTTCTATCTTTGTTCCAATGTCCTTCACGGCTTCCTCCCATGACGTGCCGCCTCTCGAGATGATCGGGGCGATGACGCAGTGTGCGTATCAGCTGGGTGTGACGGCGTCGGGGATTGCGCAGAGCGCGGGCGACGATCTGGCGCGGTTTCTGGCGTTCAGTACCGAGTTTCGGCATTGTTTCTTTGCCGTGCGGATGGGCATCCGGCTGAGCCAGTTCGAGGTCGTGGCACCGCGTGTCGCCGCCGCGTCGGTGGAAACGCCGGACCGCGAACGCACCGAGCGTGCGGACCGCGACGATGCGCGAGGGCGGATCGAGGCGGATCGGGATCGCGAGCGTGACCGCGAGCCGGTTAGCCTGCCGCAGTTTCTGAAAACCCTGGGTCTGGTGGCGAAAAACGCCGAACAGGTCCGGGCCGAGCTGCCGGCCCACATCCGCGACACCACACTGCCGACCCTGCACGCGCTGTTGCGGCAAGCCACGGCGACGCCGGAGCGCGAGCCCGTAGCCCTGCTCGCCCGGCCGCCGACAACACCTGCTGTCCGCTCGCGGCTGCTCAATTCCACCGGAACCCACGGCGTCAGCCCCGGCCCTCCGCCCCAACCCCCGATCTTGCCTCCCCGGCGCAGTTCCGGCTGACCGGACGCGCGCGAACCGGACGTTTGTCACCCACGGCCCCAGGCCGGGGGCTGTTTGTGCTGCGCGTTCGGTAGCCCAAGCCCCGCCCGCGCCGCCGCCGCTGCCGCCGCCGGACGCGCAGGGATCAGATTCCCGCTGGCGTCCGGTGCCTGCTTCGGTCCACGATGGATGAGGCCCGCCAGGACGGGGCAGGAGGAAAACCACCATGGACGACGCCGGCCAGATTCAGGTGAACCGCGAGATCCCGGCCAAGAGCCTCAAGACCCCCACCACCGTCAGTCCGGAGCTGCAACGCTCGATCTCGGGCATGGCGGCGGCGGCCGCCGCCGGGGGCGGGCCGGCAGGCTGGGCGCCGTCCAACGCGGCAGAATGGAAGGCCGTCATTGCCCAGATGGACGCCCGGGCGCTCAGTGTGGCGCCGGCCATCAAGGCGATGTTCCCGCACACCTCCGAGGTCCGCCAGATCGCGGGCGTCACGGTGCGGGAGATTACGCCCTCCGCCCTGGATCCCGCCAAGGCCGGCAAGCTGCTGGTTCATTTCCACGGCGGCGGCTACGTGCTGAACGGCGGCGAGGCCAGCACCGGCGAGGCTGTGCTGGGCGCGCACCATTCCGGCATGAAGGTGATCTCGGTGGACTACCGGATGCCGCCAGATCATCCCTTCCCGGCGGCGGTAGATGATGCGGTGGCCGTCTGGAGAGCGCTCAGGGCCAACCGTCCGGCGGCGGCGATGGGCGCGTTCGGCACCTCGGCCGGCGGCGGGCTGACGCTGGCCCTGGCGCTCAAGCTGAAAGAACTGGGCGAGGACCTGCCCGGCGCGCTGGCTCTGGGTACGCCTTGGGCCGATCTGACCGGATCCAGCGACAGCTATCAGGTGAACGCCCACGTGGACGGAATCTTCTCGAACTTCGACGGCTTCGGAAGATCGATGGCCGAGCTCTACGCCGGCCCGGCGGGCGTGACCCATCCGCTGGTGTCGCCGGTATTCGGCGAGTTCTCGGGCTTCCCACCGACGGTGTTTGTCACGGGCACACGCGACATCCTGCTCAGCGACACGGTGCGGGTCTATCGGGCCATGCGGACAGCCGGCGTCACTGCCCGGCTGGAGGTGCACGAGGCCATGAGCCACGCCGAGTACATCTATGCCTTCGACTCCCCGGAATCGGCGGTGGCGTTCCAGGACATCGCCCAATTCTTCGACGAACATCTGAAAGGTTGAGGCCATGATCCGGGCGACAGGTGTTTGGCTCGCGGCTTTGGCCCTTGCGGGGGCGGCCCCTGCGCTGGCTCAGGCCCCAACGGCCTCGCCGGTCCCGGCGACCGTGGGCACGTCACAACAGATCGACTTCACCTCGGCGGTCAACGGCAAGACCTACCGGATCACGATCGCCAAGCCCTACGCCTTCCCGCCCAAGGGCGGATATCCGGTGGTCTATGTGCTGGACGGCGGCGCCTATTTCGGCGGTTTTGCCGGCGCGGCCCGGTTGCGCAGCGCCCTGGGGGCGGAACTCGCGCCGGCCATCATCGTGGGCATTTCCTATCCGTCGGAGAGCATGCTGGTGGCGCAGGACCGGCGCATGCTTGACCTCACCCACGCCACGCCGGACGCCTCTCGGCCTGCCCTCGGCGTTGCAAACAAGCCCGTCGAGACCGGCGGCGCCGACGCCTTCTTCAAGGTGATCCAGACCGAGATCCGCCCCCGCGTCGCAGCGGTAGCGCAGGTGGCGCAAGGCAAGGATGTGCTGTTCGGTCATTCGCTGGGCGGCTTGTTCGTGCTGCACACGATGTTCCAGCACCCGGACGCGTTCCGCACCTGGCTGGCGCTGAGCCCGTCAATCTGGTGGACGGGACGATCCGTGCTGAAGGATGAGGCCGCCTTTGCGGCCAAGGTGACGACCGGCCAGACAAGACCCCGCATCTTCATCGGCGTCGGCGGCGAGGAGCAACCACCAGCAGACGCGACGTCGGGGCAGTTCCGCATGGTCGACAACACAACCGAGTTGGCCGCGCGTCTGACAGCGCTGAAGGGCGCCGCCGGCTACAAGGTCGAGAGCAAGGTGTTCGCGGGTCAGTCACACATCAGCGTGCCCTGGGAGGCCTTGAACACCATGCTGAACTTCGCTTTGGGCAAGGGCAGTGAACAGCCGTGAGACGTCAGAAAGTCCTTGTTCTCTATCTGGCCAACAGCGCGCTCGATTCACCGACGATTGGCTGGGCTGTCTACGACGGAACGGGCGAGAAACTGCATATGGCCGGCGATAGCGAAGACGTCCCTTACGCCACGGGTCTCGCCGCGCTGAAGGACGGCTGGCGTCTGTTTCAGGCCTCGCAGCTCAACCCGCATGCGCGGGGCGAGGAATTCGATCTGGCCTATCTGAAGTACGAATTCTGGTTCGAACAGCTGGTTGAGGTGACCCCATGAGCCAGGCCCCGCCCCTGCTCAGTTCCGCCCAGATGGCCCGCTTTGTGGCCCGCGGCTTCCTGCGCTTTGACGCCGTGGTGCCGGACGACATCAACGCCCGGTTCATGGCCGAGGCCGGCGAGGTCGCCGAGCCGAAGCCCGGCGAGCGTCTGATGAAATCCTACGGCCAGGCGCTGGCGGCCAATGCGATCCCGGAGGTTCCGGCCGGCACGCCGCTCAGCCAGACCTATCCTGAGGGCAGCGCCATCTCGCGGCTGCTGGACCTGCCTTTGGTGCGCGGCGCGCTGCAGAGCCTGCTGGGCGATGACCCGGTGTTTGACCACCACTTCCTGCACATCACCTTCCCGCCCGCCTACCACGCGGCCTCAGGCGGCGAGAGCGTCAGCCAGCATACGCACCAGGACTCGACCATCGACCCGCGTCAGGCCTTCGACGTGC
>JANNFM010000519.1:0-3121 GCA_031379795.1 Alphaproteobacteria bacterium | reverse complement strand
CGCGGCCGACCTGGCCAAGGCCGATGTCGGATCGGTTGAAATCGCGCGCCACTTCCCGACGACCGAGCTGGCCTTCATCGGCGACGAGATCCCCGACGGAGCCTGGGTGGGTGTCGGCGACGAGGCACGACCGCTGGCCCTGTTCGACGGGCTGCGGACGGATTTTTCCCTCGCCCGCCTGGCCCACTACACCGGCACGCAGGCCGACCATACGCAGCAGTACATTCTCTTCACCAACTACCATCGCTACGTCGATGAGTTCGTGAGCTGGGGCGCATCCCAACTCAAGGCGGGCGGTCCGTACACGGCGCTGTCGGCGGCCGGTCACGTCATGATCACCGCCGAGACCCCGGATCCCGAAGCGACGGTGGCGGCGGGGACCTGGCGCAAGCACCAGATGCCGGCCTATCACCTGATGGCGCCGGGCCGGGCGGGCATTACCCTGGTCAACATCGGGGTGGGTCCGTCCAACGCCAAGACGGTGTGCGACCATCTGGCGGTGTTGCGCCCTCAGGCCTGGCTGATGATCGGCCACTGCGGCGGTCTGAGAGGTTCGCAGAAGATCGGCGACTATGTGCTGGCCCATGCCTATCTGCGCGACGACCATGTGCTGGACAAGGTGCTGCCGCCGGAGATCCCGATCCCGCCGCTGGCCGAGGTTCAGGTGGCGTTGAACGGGGCTGCCGAGCGGATTACCGGCGAGACCGGCGATGTGCTGAAGCGGCGGTTGCGCACCGGCACGGTGGTGTCCACCGACGACCGGAACTGGGAGCTGAAGTATTCGTCCAGCGCGCTCAGGTTCAACCAGAGCCGGGCGGTGGCCATCGACATGGAAAGCGCCACGATTGCGGCGCAAGGGTATCGGTTTCGGGTGCCTTACGGGACGCTGCTGTGCGTCTCGGACAAGCCGCTGCATGGCGAGATCAAACTGCCCGGCCAGGCCAATGCCTTCTACGACCGCGCTATCGCCCAGCACCTGCAGATCGGCCTGGAGGCGATCAATTTGCTGCGGTCGGAGGGGTCGCGGCTGCATTCGCGCAAACTGCGCAGTTTCGACGAGCCGCCGTTCCGGTAGGGGGGCCGTTGGTCCATTCCCATGGTTGGCTATCGGGTTCAAACATCGTCGAAACATCAAATATATCAACATACTGACCGTGCGCCCTTCGCTCCTTGTGGGAGAAGGTGGCCTGGGCAGCAGGTCGGATGAGTGATCGATTTCCCTATCAGAGTAACACGCTGTTGCACTAAAAGAATCGCCGCGCGACCCCTCATCCGAGCCGCTCGCGCGGCCCACCTTGTCCCACAAGGGGCGAAGGAAAAGTGCAGCCATATTCGACGTTGTGTGAATGCGGTAGCCCGTCGTTGGTAGATGAGCAACAGACGAAACGGGGCGAGTGGCCGCTTCCCATTGAGAGGTCGTGAGTGCGTCGTCCTATCCAGTCCGCAGGGTTTCAGGCGTGGCGTCCGGCATCGCGGGCGTTCCGCAAGACATGCAGTACCGGAAGAAAGCGAACTTTCGCGTCTCACACGATCCACAGCGATTGAAGAGATGCATGCCGCAGTGGACGCAATAGTCGATCTGCGTGCCTTCGACACCGGGCAGCGGGCGGTCACAGCCGGGACAGGCGCGGCTCGCCATCTTCTTGATCGCCTGCTCGTACTCGATGGATTGAACCCGTTCCGGCTCCGCCCGCGTCTCGTCGGCCTCGCGCGCTTTCAAATATGCGCGCATGCCCTTGATCCCGTAGTGGCCGACGATCACGGTCAGAATGATCCCAACGCCATAACGCACATAGCCCCCATACTCGGGAAGGTACGGCACAAGCTCGACGAAGAACGCGAAGGTGGAGAACAGGATAAAGCCCCGCTTCATCGGCCAGTAGTCACCGCGTGGCTTGTGGAACAGCATCCATGCCGAGATCGCCAGCAACGGCAGGGTCAGCGCCAGCCGTAGTCCGAAGACCTTCATTTCCTGGGCAAATTTTGCGCGCTCGAAGGCAGGCAGCGCCGCCGCCCGCAGGGCTTGATCGGCGATCCGGTTCGCCTCGATCTGTCCGACGAGTGTGTCCCGCTCGGACTGGACTACATCGCGAGCCGCCCGAGCGGACTGTTCCTTCGTCTTCAGGTCGTCTAGGGCTTTGGTGCGGGCCAGCACCTCCGGGTCCTGCGACCGGTCGCCGGTGGCGGACCGAGTCGAGATCCAGTTGTCGAAGGTCTCCCGGGCGGCGCCATAGGCGACCTGCGATTGGCCGAACGTCTGCTCGGCCCGGGCCAACCGGACTTCGGCCGCCACGGATGCGGCGGAGAGTGACGCCTGACCCCTGTTGGTCACCGCCGTCCGGGCAGGGTCCATGAACTGTTCGATCGCGACCGGCGCCTCGACGCGTGGCAGATCGCCAATAACCAACGACCCGAGGCCAATCAGGAACCCGGCCAATACCACTGAGACCAGCCACATTAAGCCTACAAACACGCGCTCCCGCGCCCGCGCACCTTTGAACATCCCCGCCTCCCGGATTTGCAGCCTAGACACGACGTGTACCAAGACGCCTATCAGAAAGCATAAGGCTTTCTCCGCCGCCCCCTGTCCCCGGCCTGGCCGCCCGCGGGGTGCCCCTGTCGGCTGACGCCCCTATCCTCCGCGACCATGCTGCAGGCCAACGCCTTCTACGACCGCGCCATTGCCCAGCACCTGCAGATCGGCCTGGAAGCGATCAATCTGCTGCGGTCGGAGGGGTCGCGGCTGCATTCGCGCAAGCTGCAGAGTTTCGACGAGCCGCCGTTCCGGTAGGGGGGCTTGTTCCTTTCCCACACATGGGAAAGGGGGACCGCGCCCCGTAGGGCGGGGTGGAAAGGGCAGGCCGCCGCACGGGCTGTGCGTCCGTCTGTCCGTTTCATGGGGCTTGAGGCTTTCCCTCTCCACCACCCGCTCTTCGGCGGGCGGTCCCCCTCTCCCGCGTGCCCTACCGGATTCACACAGCGTATAAATTGTATATATATCAATGAATTGGGTGCGCGGCCTTCTCCCCTTGTGGGAGAAGGTGGCCTGCGTAGCAGGTCGGATGAGGGGTCGATTCCCCTTACAGAATAACACTCTGTTTTACTGGAAGAATCGCCGCGC
>JANNFM010000511.1:0-1902 GCA_031379795.1 Alphaproteobacteria bacterium | reverse complement strand
GAGGGCTTTACCGCCGTGCTCAACAAGCCCGTCGGGTTCGTGTCGGGCCAACCGGAGCCGGGATATACGCCGGCGGTGCGGCTGTTGACCCGCGAAGCGCTGGTTGGCGACTGTCCGTTCATCCCCGACTCGCGCATGAGCCTGCCGCCGCTGGGGCGGCTGGATCTGGACAGCCACGGGCTGTTGATCCTGTCCAATGATGGCGTCCTGGCCAAGGCGGTGATCGGGCCGCAGTCCGAGTTGGACAAGGAATATGTGGTCCGGGTCGCGGGCCGCATCGACCCGACCAAGATCGCACTGCTGCAGCACGGCATGGAACTGGACGGTCGGCAGCTGAAGCCCGCACAGGTGACCGCCAACGGGCAGATCCTGCGCTTTACCCTGATCGAGGGCCGCAATCGCCAGATCCGCCGCATGTGCGAGTTGCTGGATTTGCGGGTCATGGACCTCAAGCGGGTCAGGATCGGGCCCCTGGACCTGGCCGATCTGCCCGAGGGGCGCTGGCGGGTGCTGACGGCGCCCGAGCGTGAGGCGATGATCGCGGCCTCGCAGGGGCGCTAGAGGTCGGGGGTCCGGTCAGCCGCCAACCGGATCGTCCAGTCCGCCCGGGCTGGCATGTCTTGGAGGATCCATCGCGTCAGCCGTTCATAGTGGGCGATGAACCGGGCGATCGCCGCGTCATCCATTCCGCCGCCGGTTCGCGCCCGCAATTTGTGTTCCTGTTCGGAACGCCACGCTTGGACGACCTCAAACCCTGGAGCCGCCAGCAGGATCAGCTCATCCAGGCGCGAGAAGAGTGCCTGATAGGGCTCCGCCAGCTGCCGGTTCACATACCGACGCCACCGTCCATCCAGGTCTCCCCGGGACTCCAGCGCGTTGACGGGCGGAATCAAATCGGCCTCAGGCTGGGGCCGCGCGCCGACGCACCAGCCTTCAAAGATGACCACATCCACGGGTCCATCGATTTCGCGCCAGGTGGATTGAGGGTGTCGCTCGTCGGCAGCCTTGTCGAAGCCGGGAAGAGGGGTCACCCCGGGACGGGCGAGGTGGTCAAGCACCACGCGGGCCAGGGCCACATCATGCGTGCCGGGCGGCCCCCGGGTGGCTAGCAAGGGATGGACCTTATCGGCCAGCCAGCCGCGCGCCTCCCGACTGAGATAGAAATCGTCAAGCGACAGCGCGACCGCTTTCAGGCCGTCGGCATGGAGCATCGCCGTTGTAGCTGCCGCGATCGTGGACTTGCCGGATCCCTGAGCGCCACAGAGGCCGATGCAGACGGTTCGCCCCCCTTCACGTCGCAGGAGGTTCGCTCGCGCGGCCAGCGGCTTGCAGACCCGTTCCAGGGTCACCCGAAAACCGTCCGGAACCCCCTCCCGGGCGAGGAACGCCGCGAGGTCGACCTCAGTCACCCGGCCAACCTTGTGTAAGCGTCGAGACCGGCCCGCAGGTCGGCTTGCAAATCGCTCGGGTCTTCAAGGCCGATGTGCAGCCGGATCAGTGAGCCGCCATAGTTACGTTTGACACTCCTGACCTTGAGCTGGGGCTCGCATGAAATCGCCAGGCTTTCAAAGCCACCCCAAGAGAACCCAAGGCCGAACAGCTGCAAGGCGTCCAGGAAGGCATCCACGGCGGCATCGGGCGCCGGCTTCAGGGCAAAACTGAACAGGCCGCAGGCGCCTTTGAAGTCGCGCGCCCAGAGGTCGTGCCCGTCAAAGTCGGGCAGGCCAGGGTGATACAGCGCCGACACCTCGGGTTGGGTCTTCAGCCACCGGGCGATCTGAAAACCGCTCTCTCCGTGACGCGCCATGCGCAGAGGCAAGGTCCGCAGACCGTGCAGCATGGCATAGGCGTCCTCACCAGAAACGGCCCAACCGACGTTGGTCACCCCATCCTCAAGCTGTT
>JANNFM010000498.1:0-3795 GCA_031379795.1 Alphaproteobacteria bacterium | reverse complement strand
GAACAGGATGTCGATGTCATGGGCTGGGCCTTCGGCACCATCGAGTTCGCAACTCTGTTCCCGCTGATCGAAGCCGGTGTCAGCCGCACCTGGGAGTTCGCGGGTCAGAACTGGCAGCTTGTGGAACTGGCCTGCGTGCTCCTGTTCATAGGCGCGATGGGCAAGTCGGCGCAGTTCTTCCTGCACACATGGCTGCCGGACGCCATGGAAGGTCCGACGCCGGTCTCGGCCTTGATCCACGCCGCGACCATGGTGACCGCCGGTGTCTACATGGTCTGTCTGCTGTCGCCGATGTTCGAGTACGCGCCAGTGGCCAAGAACATCGTTACGGTCATTGGCGCGGTCACAGCAGTGTTCGCCGCCACCGTCGGCCTGACCCAGAACGACATCAAGCGGGTGATCGCCTATTCGACGTGCTCGCAGCTGGGCTACATGTTCTTCGCCGCCGGCGTGGGCGCCTATGACGCGGCGATGTTCCACCTGTTCACACATGCCTTCTTCAAGGCCCTGCTGTTCCTCGGCGCCGGATCGGTGATCCACGGCATGGCCCATGAGCAGGACATGCGCCGCTACGGCCACCTGATGCCCTATATGAAATGGACCTTTGTGGTGATGACCATCGGGACCATCGCCATTACCGGCCTGGGCATTCCCTATGTGGAGTGGGGTTTCGCCGGCTTCTATTCCAAGGATGCGATCATTCACGCCGCCTACGCCGCTGGTGGCGCAGGCCACCCGATGGGCTACTTCGCCTTTGCGGTCGGTATCCTGGTTGCGGGCCTGACGGCGTTCTATTCCTGGCGCGTGGCCTTCTTCACTTTCAATGGCTCGGCCCGCTGGACCTCGGAAGATCTGGAACATCACTGGCACAATCGCGACCATGCCCATGGCGACGACCACGGCCACAACGACGCGGCGCACGCCTCGACAGACCACGGCCATGGGCACCATGAATACAAGCCACATGAGAGCCCCTGGACGATGCGGATTCCGCTGATCGTCCTGGCCATCGGCGCCATGGGCGCCGGCTTTGCCTTCCATCATCAGTTCATCGGCGAACACAGCGCCGAATTCTGGAGAGGCGCGATCTTCAAGGCGCCGGTCGCGCATGCCGCGGAAGGCGGCCACAGCTTCCCCGTCTGGGTGATGCTGGCGCCGATCGTAGTCTCGGTTCTGGGTCTGTTGGTCGCCGCCTACATGTACATCTGGCGGGAAGGCACGGGCGCGAAGTTGGCGGCCAGACAGGGCCTCCTGTACGTGTTCTTCTATCGGAAGTGGCTCTTCGATGAACTTTATGACGCCACCTTCGTGCGTGCGGCGAAATGGCTGGGCGACCTGTTCTGGAAGGGCGGGGACCAGAAGATCATCGACGGCCTCGGCCCCGATGGCATCTCGGCGCTCTCGGTCCAGGTGGGCAAGGGCGCAGGCCGCCTGCAGTCCGGCTACGTCTACCACTATGCCTTTGTCATGTTGCTGGGGGTGGCGGGTCTGCTGACGTTCGCCCTCTGGGCCTGGGCCGCCTGAGGGGAATGACCGACATGCCATTGCTCTCACTGATCACCTACGCGCCGCTGTTGGGCCTCGTCGGCATTCTGGCGCTGCGCATGATGGCCAAGCCCGAGGATCCAAAGACGGCCGCCGCGTCACGCTGGATTGCGCTGGTCACCACCCTGGCGACTCTGGCGCTCTCGGTGCTGCTGGTCGCCCAGTTCAATCCAAACGATGCGGGCTTCCAGTTCGTGGAAGAGACTCCATGGTTCGCGGGCCTCTATTACCGGATGGGCGTCGACGGCATTTCGGTGCTGTTCGTGCTGCTGACAGCGTTCCTGATGCCGATCTGCATCGCCGCCTCGTGGAAATCCATCGAGACCCGGGTGCCGGAATACATGATGGCGTTCCTGCTGCTGGAAACGCTGGTCATCGGCGTGTTCTGCGCCCTGGACCTGGTGCTGTTCTACGCCTTCTTCGAATTCGGCCTGGTGCCGATGTTCCTGATCATCGGGATCTGGGGCGGTCAGCGGCGCGTCTACGCGGCGTTCAAGTTTTTCCTCTACACGCTGCTGGGCTCCGTCCTGATGCTGGCGGCGATCCTGTTCATGATCGGCAGCACGGGCACCAGCTCGATCCCGGAACTGATGCAGCACCATTTCGATCCGGGCGTGCAGACCTGGCTCTGGCTGGCCTTCTTCGCCTCGTTCGCGGTGAAGATGCCGATGTGGCCGGTGCACACCTGGCTTCCGGACGCCCACGTGGAAGCGCCGACGGCAGGTTCGGTATTCCTGGCCGGCATCCTGCTGAAGATGGGCGGATACGGCTTTCTTCGGTTCAGCCTGCCAATGTTCCCGAACGCCTCGGACCTGTTCGCGCCGCTGGTCTTTGCGCTGAGTGCGATCGCCGTGGTTTACACCTCGCTGGTCGCGTTCCGGCAGACCGACGTGAAAAAGCTGATCGCCTATTCCTCGGTGGCGCACATGGGTCTGGTGACCATGGGCATCTTCTCGGGCAACGCCCAGGGCGAGCAGGGCGCGATCTATCAGATGCTCAGCCACGGCCTGATCTCGGGCGCGCTGTTCCTTTGCGTCGGGGTCATCTACGACCGGATGCACACCCGTGAGATCAAGTTCTACGGTGGACTCGTGACCCGGATGCCGGTCTATGCCGCCGTGTTCATGCTGTTCGCCATGGGCAACGTCGGTCTTCCGGGAACCAGCGGCTTCGTCGGTGAAATCCTGACAATGGTCGGCGTCTATCAGGTGTCGACCTGGACGGCGATCATCGCCGCAAGTGGCGTGATCCTCTCGGCGGTCTATATGCTGACCCTGTATCGCGCCGTGGTTTTCGGGACGATCACCAACCCGAAGCTCGAGACCATCACTGACCTTAACTGGCGCGAGATCGCGATCTTTGCGCCGCTTGTCGTCGGGACCCTGTACCTGGGCTTGCAGCCCAACTCCGTGTTCGACCTGACGTCGGCCTCGGTAGACCAGCTCGTGCGGGTCTATCAGGCGGCCATCGGCGGTGCCCATCCATGACCATCTCAGCCAATCTCGCGCTCGCCTATCCCGAGCTGATCCTGGCGGTGGGTGCGCTCGCCCTGCTGGTGGTGGGTGCTTTTGCGCCGAAGCGGATCGCCCTGGTCGGCGCGGGCAGCGTTCTGGTGCTGCTGGCGGCGGCTCTGGCGTCAGCGACCCAGCCGTTCGGCGTGGCGTTCGGCGGCGGCCTGATCTCCGACGCGGCGGCGACCTTTGCCAAGGTCGCGATCTATCTGGCGTCGGCCGTGGCGATCCCGCTGGGACAGGCGTGGTTTGCACGCCGTGGCGTCCGGGCGTTTGAGTTCCCCGTGCTGATCCTGCTGGCGGCGCTGGGCATGGGAATGATGGTCGGGTCCGGCGACCTGATCTCGCTCTATATGGGCGTCGAGTTGCAAAGCCTCGCGCTTTATGTGCTGGCGGCCATGCACCGGGATAACGCCAAGGCGTCCGAGGCCGGTCTGAAATACTTCGTGCTGGGCGCGCTGTCGTCGGGGCTGCTGCTGTATGGAGCCAGCCTGATCTATGGGTTTTCCGGGTCGACGGTTTACAGTGAGATCGCGCTGGCGGCCGGGGCTCCGGACAATACCGGCCTGTTGTTCGGCCTGGTGTTCCTGATATGCGGTATTGCGTTCAAGGTCTCCGCCGCACCGTTCCACATGTGGACGCCAGACGTCTATGAGGGTGCGCCGACGCCGGTCGTGGCCTTCTTCGCGGCCGCGCCGAAACTGGCGGCCATGGTGCTGTTTGCCCGCGTCCTCGGCGA
>JANNFM010000490.1:0-1576 GCA_031379795.1 Alphaproteobacteria bacterium | reverse complement strand
GGGCGTCGCCGAGGAAGACCAGATAGGGAAGTGCGAATTTCACGGAAGCCTCGGGCCAGGGACGAGTGTGACGCTGCGGCGCATCAACCAGAAGACCGGACCGCCCGTCAATAACAAGACAAGGCTCCAGCCAGCGCGCCTGCGACGTCAGATCTGGCAGGCAAATGCGGTCGCCTGGGTCAGGCCGGTTCTGTCTTCCGGGTCGCCGGACTTCGGGCCGACCCAGACGGATAGGTGACCTATCCGTCGCCCTCGAGAAGTCCAGCGATAGCGCTTGCGGCCAGACTGGACGCCGTCTCTGATGTCGTCGCAAAGGTGTCGGCAAAGCCGCTCAGCTGTGCTGAACGGAATTTGGCGCGCTCGGCTCGCGCCGCGGCGATAATCGGAAACAGGTCGTCGAGCGTTTCGACGACCGGTCCGAAGCGCCAGTGATTGTAACTCTTGTCGAAGCCCCAGGCCGCTTGCCGTGGGTTCAGAAACACGCACGGTCGCGGCTCGCGAATGAACTCATAGACCTGGCTGCTCACGTCGCCCAGGTAGACGTCGGCCAGCCGCGCATAGGTCATATCGATAGTGGCTGGGGTTCCGCCGAGGTCCATATGGATCCCGCGATGCGTCAAATAAGGCGCCAACTCGGGCACGCTGGAAGGCGGGCGGCTGCCGAACAGCCGCAGATGTGGCGCGAAGATCAGGTTGTAGCGGCTCTGACCCGCGAAGGCGTCGAGAACCTGTCGGCCCCAGAGCGGCCAGGAGCTGAGCTCGGTGTCAAAGTGCGGGTTGTAGAGAACCGTTGGTCGGTCCTTAGCGAACAGGCGGGGCAGTTTCGGACGCAGCTGGTCCACGAGATCAAATTTGGGATAGCCCACGATAGCGCATTGATCTGGCGCGACGAGGCCTTCGGCGATCATGCGATCACGCTGCTTGGCCCCAGCGGCGAAAACCAGGTCGAACTTGCCGAGCCGGGCTTCAAAGGGCCCTTCACGGTCGCCGGCACCGTGCTGGGTGTAGACGAGCTTCGAAGTGACCCCAAAGTGGCGCAGGGCTACCGTTGTCCGTTCAGGCGCCACGATGACGTCGTAAGCCGATAGGGAGCGTGCATTGAGGGCCAGCATCGGGACCTTCGGCGGCGTGCCGTCAGACATCCGGATCGCGCGCAGCCAGCCTGGGCCCAGCAGCCGCCACCCGATAGACCCAGGCCCCAGGAGGTCGACCATCAGACGGGCGTAGTCGAAGACCGCAGCGTCGGTCGCCGCCACATCGACCTGAATGTCGGGACGAGCCCGCGCCAGTGCCACCGCCACGGACAGACTGTGCAGCACCTGGTGAGCCTGGGCGATGTAGAGGAAGCAGACCCGCGCTGTCGGACGCGCCGACACGGTCGGCGACGGTTGCACGTCTTCGGCGAGATCGGCCTTCATGCGTGCCGCCTTTCCGCGCCAGACGAAATCAAAGGTTTGGATACTGTCACCGGAGGCTACCCGAGAGGCCGCGGCAGGCTGGTGCGATACAGGTTGTTGCTGCTGACGTAACGGAACTCAAGGGTGAGCGCATCCTGATCGCCAGTAAACATTGCGAA
>JANNFM010000448.1:0-1876 GCA_031379795.1 Alphaproteobacteria bacterium | reverse complement strand
CCGCCGAGGATCGGCTCGTTGATGTTGGGGGCCGAGACCACCTTGTTGTCCAGCACAATGGCGAACCGGCGACCCACATTGGCCTTGGTGGCATCGCCGAAGCGGCGACCGCCGATGCCATTGAAGCGGAAGTTGACGATGGGCTTGCCGCCGCGCTGATCAAATCCGGCCTGGGCATCGGTCAGCATCTCGCCAGTCACCAACGCGCGACGCTTGACCACATAGTACGGCTGGAAATCATCGCCGGGTACCAGGATGGTGCCAGGTGGAATGCGTCCGGCGAGCGCCTGGTTGATATCGGCGGTCTCGTCGACCAGATGGAACGTCAGCTTGGCAGTCTGACCCAGAATCGACTTCAGTTTTTCGGGGTCGCTCTCGCCGGGGGCGGCGACCACGATCCGGTTCACACCCTGGCGGGTGATGCTGGGCTCGCGGGTGCCCAGTTCATCGATGCGGCGGCGGATGATTTCCTGGGACTGTTCAACCGCCCTCGCCGCCTCGGCCTCAAAAGCCGCCGGCACGAAGGCAAGGCGAAGCCGCTGGTCCGGCTCCAGCGTGACGGCGACGTCGCGTCCGCCGGCCACCCCTGCCAACGCCGTGCCGATCGTCTCACGCAACTGTTTGGCAGCAGCCGGGACATCGGCAGGATCGGTAATCCGCAGGGCCACAGACCCGGCCACCACGCCCAGACCAGAGAATGCGATGCGCTTCTCCCCCAGTTGGGTGCGAACGTCCTCAACCATATTGGTCAGTCGCTCAGTCCGCAGGGCGTTCGTATCAACCTCAAGCAGCAGATACGAGCCGCCCTGAAGGTCGAGACCCAGATTCAGCGTCTCACGCGGCATGAAGCCGGGCAGATTGTCGCGCGCGCTCTGTGGCAGCACGTTCGGCAATGCAAACAGCAGGCCGAACACCACCGCAACAGCGACAAGAATCAGCTTCCAGCGTGAGAGGGTCATCATGTCGGGTAAGGTCTTCTACGCCTTGGCGTCGTTAGCGGCGGCGGGTTCGCCACGAACCCGAACGTCGGAAATCATCGCCTTGACGACCTTGACGGTGACCCCGGTCGCGACCTCGACGCCGACTTCCTTGTCCTCAACGCGGACCACCTTGCCGATCATGCCCGAGGACAGGACGACGGTATCACCGCGTTTCAGGGCGGCGATGGTCGCCTGATGCTGCTTCAGGCGCCGCTGTTGTGGGCGAATCATCAGGAAATAGAACAGCACGACAAGCGCCACGAGCGGCAGGAACTGCAGCAGCATGGCTTGCGGGCCACCGGCGGCGGCGGTGCCGGCGGCCTGGGCGTAGGCGGGGGTTGCGAACATGGCCTCTCCGAAGTGGCGATTGAGCGCGCGGAGACAAGGTCCCCGGCGAAAGTCGGCGGAAGCTATGCGCAGTGTCCTGCTTTTGCAATGGAACCCGCTTGCCTCTATGGCCTGATTACATGGAGAACGACCTGAAACCGCTGATGGCGCGCATTGCCGAGGCTCTCGAACGCCTTGCACCGCCCGCACCTGTTCCTGTCAGCTTCGAGGGCGGTGCGCTGTTCCGGCATGATCCACAGAGTGGCGCGTTCCATCCGGCCCCCGATTATCCGATGCCGCTGGACGCTCTGGTGGGGGTCGAGGTCCAGAAAACCCGGTTTGTCCAGAATCTCGGGCGATTTGCTGCCGGCCTGCCATCCAACCACGTCCTGCTCTGGGGCGTGCGAGGCACGGGCAAGAGCTCGATGGCCAAGGCGGCCTTCATGACGGTGGCCGCCGACGCCGCAGACCTGAAACTGGTCGAGGTTGATCGCGATCAGGTCACCGCCCTGCCCGGCCTCTTTGACGCCTTGAGGGCACGTTCAGAGCGGTTTGTGGTCCTGTGCGAC
>JANNFM010000439.1:0-8961 GCA_031379795.1 Alphaproteobacteria bacterium | reverse complement strand
CCAGGCATTGCCCTCCATTTGAGCCAGTCCGTTCGCGTTCGCCGGGTAGTTTGTCACCGCCTCCGGATACCCGCGATAGGGTCCGGTGGGCGACGATCCATAGCGTGCCGTGTGATCATAGTTGGCGAGAGCCGGTGAGATTTCATCGCCAAAAGTGAAGGCTGTCGTCATGCCGGCGCGGGCGGCATACTCCCACTCATCCTCTGTCGGCAGGCGATACGTGCGCCCGGATTTCTGGGACATCCAGCCAACATAGTCTTCGGCATCTCGGAAACTCAGGTGCGTCGCCGGTATGAGCGGATTGGGATTGTCCTTGGCCCAACTCGGACGGATGCGGCATGCGCCGTCGAGCACACAGGCCGTCCATTCCGACAGGGTGACTTCAAACACGGAGAGCGCAAAGGGGCGGGCCATCCGGATTGTCTCCAGAGGACGCTCGCCGCGAGCGCGGCCCCGATCAGAACTGGAAGACCCCAGGACCGCCTCGCCGGCAGGGATGATCCGCATCCACGGACAGTTGGCGCAGTCATAGAATCTTGCGGTGTCGGCATTCGGATCACAGCTGACAAAGCACGGCGTCTCGCCCTGGAGTCCGTAGTCGAATGTGGGCTTCTGCCAGGTCCGCCCGCCCGACGCCAAGGCGACACGGTCTGAAACGCGCTTGAAAACCTCGGCAAGATTCTGGGCGGGACGTCGGATCTCTTCGGCAAGGACGCGACTGAAGACGCCAGAGTCGAAAGCGACCTGATCCGGACTGGTTGAGTATGCGACGAGAAAGCCCTGATCCGGTCGCCGTTGGCTGGGTGCGAACCGGGTGACGCCCTTGGCCTGAACGCCGTCCGACGCCCTTGTCGCGACGAGGCGTCTTGCGTCCTCGTCCCGAATTGCGGCCTGTGGCGGCGCGGCGACGGCCTCCAGAACACTGCGGCACATATCCAGAATGACCACCACGGTCTTGGCCCCGGTCCCCAGCAGTTGATCGGTCAGGGCCGCCCGCGTGATCAGGGTTGCCGCCGATCCGGCCTGAACGTCCACCGGCGCCAATGCGGCGTCGCCATAGGAGCCCAGGCCGGCGCCATGACCTGAGAAGTAAACGACGGCGAAAGCCTCGGGGCCCGCGCGGGCCAGGGTCTCGCTGAGGCGCCGCAGCTCCTCCCGGATCGCTGCGGCTCCGAGATTGTAGCGCGGCCGCACCGGGCCTTGCCCGCTGGCGTCCAGAAAGCGCGCCGCCGTCAAGGCCGAAGCGATTGTCACCCCGTCCTTGGCTGCATTCTCCAGCGCCGGCAGTTCGGTATAGGCGCTGTTGGCGATGACCAGGGCGATCCTTGGCGCACTGCGCACCTGGGCGGCCGCAGGCGTCAGCGCCATCATCCATGCGATGGCCAGCCCGGCGATGATCCGGCCCGTCAGGGTCAAGCTACGGGCTTTCATGGGCCAGTATACAGTTCAGCGATCGCAAGCGCGCCGCCCGCTGTCTCAGAGAGCCGCTCGCGAACGGCCGCAACAGCCGCGAGGGTTTCGCGGCGACCACTCACCCGGTTCAGCACCGCCCGAAGCCCAGCGTCCGGCTCAGGAGTCACGACGACAACGATATGGTCAACACCGAACGGTGGTCCGGCGAAACTCTGCGAAAGCACGCGACGGCTGTCGCGCAGGATTTTACCGTCACCGTCGCCATCCAAAGGATAGATGAACTGAACGGTTCCATTTGCCGCGATGTTGAAGGCGCTCAAGAAGCCATCGACTTTGGCATTGATTTCGATCTGCAGCGCTTCACGATTCCGGTAAATCTCGCCTGCAAGCCGCGGGCCGACGCTCACGCTCAACCGGTGTTCGCTGGCGACTGCGTAGAGCGAACGCAGGGCGATCTTCTTTTCAATGACACCAATAAGGTCTCGGGCTGACTTGATGTCTTCGGCGATCCTGTCGCCATGGTCGTCCGAGACCCAACCGCTCTCCCCGGACCAGATCAAATCCGGCGGTCCATCGTCCAGCGATGCCCAGGGCCCCCGATCCGATAGAATGTTGTTGGCGACCTGGTCCGCGCCGCGAATGCGCAACGGCGCAAGATCGGGATCCGGCGGTGCCAGTGGCCGAAAAACCGTGCTGTGTTCGTTGTTCGCCGGAACATGGGTGCTCGCGCGCTGCTGGGTGCTGCTCATCTGGCGCGTTTTGGTCTCAAGAGTCGCAGCCAGTTCTCCGATGCTCAGGTCTCCGTCCCGGTTGGCGTCTGCCGCCAGGCGCCCCTTTGAGTCGCGATCTGTCAGGGCCATCTCCAGCGCATAGGTCAATACGCCGCGGCTGGGCGAATCTGCTCGTGGCAAAGGTCCCTCGAGCGCCAGTTCGTCATCCTGCGAGGCCCCCAAGAAGACAATGTTCGGAGCGTCACCGCCCATGGCGTTCCGAGAGCCTTCCTCCGGCGGCGAGAGCGAGAGGGGAGTCGCCAGGGCGCCCAGGGCTTTGCGCGATCGAAAGGCGGTCCGACCGACCGGCGCCCGATTCAAGGTCCCGCTATGGCAGGCGTCGGCCACCTGCAGGATGTTCACCGTGAGCGGGAAATAGCCCTGCAGCCAGGCGCGGATATCATTGTCCAGAATGTAGTGTTCCGGATCGGGCTGGTCGGGATCAAAACCACTCAGGACGAGAAATTCGTCAAGCCCGTCGCTCTCGTTCGCGTCGTTTGCCTTTGCCTGGGCGCCATGGCCTGCATAGTAGAATACGACCCAATCGCCGGGTGCCGACCGCTCGGACAGGGCGCGCAATGCAGCGCGCACGGATGATCGCGTAACGTTGCGGTTCTCGAGCACGACGACGTCGTTCGCACCCTCGCTTCGCAGGATGCGCTCGATGGCGCGCGCGTCGTTTGCGGGGCCCTCCAGGGCTGCGATGCGAGGCGACTCATACTCGCCGACGGCCATGATCAGGCCACGGACCTCTGCGGCGGCGATTGTGGCGATGCCGAATGACACCGCCACCACAATGACCGCCAACAGCCTGAACTCTTTTGACAGCATGTTCAGCGTTCCGAGACGAGACCTTGCGTAGGCTAGAAGCGGAATCCAAGCCCCGCCGAGATCGACTTGTAGCCGTTCGCCGCAACGCCGCTGATATTGATCCGGTAGAGATCCTGGGTGTTCCGTACCTCTGTTTCACGCGCCCGCACGCCAATCGAAAGCGTCGCTTCATGAAAGGTGTCGGCGTAGAGTTCGTCGCCTGTAAAGGCCGTGAATGTGTAGCTGGCGCGGATAGACGCGGAACGGCCAAGAACCTGGGCCTTCAGCGGGTACTCGTAGGCCAGTCCGTTGCGAAGAACCCAGTTCTGCACCGAGGGATTGATATCATAGCCCGTAAAGTCGGTCGGAAGGGTAGTGCTATAGCCGACCATGTTGCCGATGATGAGCTTTCCGCGGCCGAGACCATCGATCCGGTACCGGCTGGACACCGACGCGGCGAGCATGTGGCCCAGGGATCCGAGTTCATCAGACGCCGTGATCCCGTAACCGAGACGGGGCTCGATCGACCAGCGGTTGTCTCGCAGAGGAATTTCCATGGATATGGTTGGTGAGGCGCTGAACGAACGGGCGCCGTTGATTTCCTGATAGCTGACCGGGGCTTCGATCTTCAGGCGCGCCCGGCTGCCTTGCAGAACGCGAAAACTGCGCTGAAGGCGGGCGTCGAACCTGTCGCTGTCGAACCGTCCACCCGAACCGCGCGTGTAGGCCGCCCCAACCATCCAGGGATCGACGTTGTCAGCTCCACCCTCAACGAGAGATCCGCCGTCCGACAGATCAAGCGCGCTTCGCACAAGGCCCCCTTGAAGACTACCCGGATTACCAGCCAACGGATCCAGCGGCGTTCGCGTCAGGGATCGGAGAAGAAGGCGGATGAGGCGTTCGGCCTCGACGGAGTCCGTTTCGTCAAAGTAGTCCTTGAACGCCTGATAGGAGGCTGCCCGGCTGGTCCCTGTGAAGGTCAGGAGATAGGTGCTGCCGGGCTCATCGAATGCCGGAACTCTCAGGGTGAAGGTGTTGCTGTTTGCCAGGTAGCTTCCGAAGAGCGGGACGCCCCGGAAATCCAGCGTGCCAGTGACGGCTTGCGTGCCGGTGTAGACACCGGGATACCGGCGGAAGAGATCGGCCTCGGAGAGGAAGTCTGTCGCATCATCCGCGTCTTTAACGTCGTAGGTGTTGCGGAACGTTCCAATCTGGACGCCGATCCGGAACAACCCCTGGAGTGCGCTGACGTCCGGCGGCAGGGTCTGGGCAAGTGCCGGCGCGGATTGCAGCAAGCCAAATGCGATGACGCACATGGCAGCTTTGCTTGATAGCGATTTCATTCTTTTGTTCCCCCGATAGTCGCGGCCCGAAGTGTTCCGGGCCGATTTCCGCAAGTCCGGCTCGTGGCCTGTGACTTGATTGAACGATCGATGCCCCTGCTCGAAATCAATCGCATCATCCGGTTGTTAGAACTGCTATGCACGCGGGCAGTCGGCCATCGCCATTTGTAGGGTCATGTTCCTGACTCGCACCGTTCGAGGTTGCGGCGGTTACGGCCTGGAGATCAGTGGCCAGGCCGCCGGGAGGAGAGTTGGAACGTAGTTCGCGTTTTTCAGTGCTGTTCCAGCGTTTGCTTGACGCGCCCGAGCAGGCGCTGGCCGAGATCCAGACGAACCCGGCGGGTTTTGAAGAGCAGGTGTTGGCGCAGGCGGATACCTCCGGGCCACTCAACGCCGGGCTGTTCCAGATGGGCGCCGTCGGCTATCTGTTGTTCGCCCCGGACGGAACCCGATTGCGGCTGGAGGCGCCGGACTGGGTACCCGCCGCGCGCAGCTTTGCCGAGCTCGAGACCGCAGCCATCGCCCGCAGCCCCACAGGACGGCTCATCGCCCTGCCCGGCACCGACGGCAGGCGTCTGCACCTGCTATGGGCGCCGATCAGCGAAGCCATGGCGTGGAACTTGCCCGAACGTGTGCGCCTGGCCGCCGAGGACAGTGCCGCCCGGATCGCTCTGGTCGCAGGTGGCGCGCTTGATCAAGGGTCTCTCGAGAACGCCGTCCGCAGCTTCGGCCTTCCCGATCTCGAAGGCCGCGTCGTGGCCGCCGTCGTTCGCACCGGCAGTAGCCGCAAGGCCGCTGCCAATCTTGGCATTGCCTATGCAACGGTTCGCGCCGCTCTGTCGCAAGCGGCGCGGCGCATGGGCCAGCCCAATATGCCCGCCGTGGTGCGAACGGTGGTCGCGGCAGCGTTCGGCATCTTTCCCGGCGACGCCCATGGCCCGGCGCTGCTGGCGGACATGCTGCAACTGACGTTGCGACAGGCGCAGATCGCACTGCTGGTGGCCAATGGCGTTTCACGCGAGGACACGGCGCATGCCGTCGGGGCCAGCCCGGCCGTCGCCAAGAAGGAACTGGAACTCATCTACGCAACCCTCGGGATTGCCAGCGCCGCAGAGCTTTCCCGGCTGATCGTCGAGGTGCAGGCTCTGAGTATTCTGGCCCGGGCGACGGACGGCGGGCCCGGGTTTCTGGATCCCGCGATTGAACCGGCACGCTTCACGGTCCGCCCAAACGGCCGCGAGATCATCGGCTGGAGCGATTATGGTCCCGCGTCGGGTCGACCGGTGTTGATCGTACACAGCAACTGGGCCTGCCGCGCCGCGCCGCGCGATCTGGTACGCGAACTGCAGCGTAACGGATACCGGCCGATGGCCATCGACCGACCCGGATTTGGTGCCACCCACATTGGCAGGTCCAGTGCGGAAGACCCCTTCGCCCAGGCCGTGGACGACACGCATCAGATCATGGACCAGTTGCGGCTCGACCAGATTTCGGTGGTCGCGCGGGCGGGGACGCACTTCGTCCATATGCTGAAGGCGCGCGCGCCGGGCCGGGTGGGCTCGGTGGTGCTGGTGTCGCCAACCTTGAAGACCTCCGATAGCCATCAGCGCAGCGGCATCATGGGCACCATGAAAGAGGTGTTTCAGAGCCCCCGGCTCATTGAACTGTTTTTCCGGCTGATTTCAGCGCAGCTGACCTTCTCCCGCACAGAACAGATTACGCGGGCCGTCGTGAAGGGTACGGCGGTGGATGAGGCGCTGTGCGACGATCCGCAATTCATCCGGGATCGCTTTCGCGCCGTGCGGCCCTTCGCGTCGGGCAACCTGATCGGCGGCGTCTACGAACAACGCATCATATCCCACGGGGGCTTCATCTTTCCGCCGATCAATGTGCAGGACTGGACGATCATCCAGGGCGATGCCGACAGTCACAACAGCTTCGACGACGTCGTCAGTCACTGGGGCAGGTTGCTGCCCGGCACGCCCATCGTGCGTGTTCCCGGTGGCGGCCGTTTCCTGACCTCAAGCCATCCGGCGCTGATCGTTGCGCAATTGCGATAGCCGGCGGCGGCGCGCAGTCAGGCCTCGGTGACCTTCCGAGCCATCGCCACCACCTCCGGGTCGGCGCGCGCGGCTTTCGCCTGTTGAGCCGTCGATCCGGCGATCACCTGATCCAACCGCCGCACATGCGGCCAGGGCGATGGCGCACCCGCGAAGTACCAGGCCGCCAGCCCCAGGTCACAGATCGCACATCCTGCCGACGACATGGGCAGGAACGGGATGATCGGGTTGCCATAGAGGTGGTGAACCACGTCCCAGCAGGTATGCAGCACCCAGCCCGCCCCGATGAACCGGTAATCCTGCAGGCCCTTGTAGGCGATGAAGGTCATCAGGGTGCAGAACGCCAGTTCCCAGGGCCCCAGTCCCCCGCCCAGGTAGGCCGCCCCGGCACCGGCCACAAAGATGGCGCTGAATTTCTGGCGGGCCGGTTCTCGCAACAGCCCGCAAAGCGCGATGAACGCCCCGGCCACCACCAGCGGCGAAATCATCAACGGCGGCGTCAGGGCAGGCCGGTCTTGCAGGATCATGAGGGCTCCGGGGGCTTCGGTTGAAGGGAGGGTGTCGCCTGGTCAGGTCGCGAGCGCGCCAGCAGGGCCTCGAAGGCCACAGCCGCTCGCCGGTCGGCGCAGGGGTCCCTGACAAAGCGTCGCGACGCGTGATGGCTCAGATAGATGCCACACACCTCAAAGACGAACTGCTCGACATCCAGATCGCGCGCCAACTGGCCCAGCCGCACAGCGTCCGACGTCAGCTGGCCCAGCAGGCCACGCCACCGGACTTCCATGTCCAGCACCGTGGTACGCACCTGGTCCTCGATGTCGTCGTCCAGCTCGAACAGGGCGGCGGCAACCGGGCAGCCCCCCGGCAGGCCCGCCCGCGTCGTCCAGCCGACCCATGCGGCAAACAGCGCCCGCAGCCTTGCCAGTCCCGCGTCAGCGTCCATCGCCGGGGCCACCACCACGGCATTGGCGATCCGTCCGGTCTCGCCCAGCAGTGCGATCTGCAACGCTTCCTTGGACCGGAAGTGGGCAAACAGCCCGCTCTTCGACAGACCCACCCGGGTCGCCAGCACGCCCAGGGTCACGCGCGACAGACCCAGCTCGCTGAGCAGCTCAAGCCCGCTGTACAGAATCCGGTGGCGGGTCTCGACCTGTGTCGTCATCATTCGCAATAGAACGACCGGTCGTGCTATTTGTCAAACCCGTGCTTTGATTCAAGCCCAACCGCACGCAAGGTCGCTGAATGAGCCCTGATATCCCCGCAACCACAGCCCCTCGCGTGATCGCCGTCCTGGGCGTCGGTGCCATTGGCAGCACCTATGCGCACTATCTCGCGCTGGCCGGGCACGATGTGGATGCCGCGCCAAAATCCCGATGTCAGCCGGTCGCCGCGCGCAGGATTGTCCCCTCAACCAAAACACCAACCAGCGCATCAGCCGCGCTCCAGGGATGGCCGCTGATGGTGATGTGGCTGTGGGCGATGCCGATCAGGCCACAGATCAAGGCCTCGGCGCACGTCGCCATGCGCGCGTCGTCCCGCCCAATGCAGGCGCGCAGCGCCGTCCCGAAGACGGCATAGCGCGTGGCGATTGCGTCTGCCTCGACAAACTCAGCCACGTCGCCTTGCGAGACGCCAGCCGACATGAACACGAGGCGATAGTGGTCAGGGTGATCCAGCCAATAGCGCACATAGGCGCAGGCCATGGCCTTCAGTCGCAGCGCCGGTGTTACGGGTTCCGCACTGGCGCGCTCAACCTCGGAAAATGCCGCGTCGAACACGTCGGCCCATAGCCGGCGCAGGATATCCAGCTTGCTGTCGTAGTAGGTGTAGAGCGCCATCGGCGTGCAGCCGACCTCGCTGGCCAGGCGGCGCAACGACACTGAGTCATAGCCTTCGGCCAGGAAGACCCGGCGCGCGGCGGCGGCGATTGCCTCGCGCATCTTCACCCTCTGGTCGTCGGACAGCTGGGGCCGACCGCGACGGGAGCCGGGTTTGCTGGACATGGGGAATGCGTCTTCCAGAGGGCTGCGTGACAGGCAAGCGTTGACAGATATCACCTTTAATTATACGTGTATAATTAAAGGTGATATCTTATGAGAATACGGGTTGCCGCGCTCCTGTTCGCCGTCTCCGGTCCGGCACTGTCCGCACCGCTGGATGTCGCCGGCACATGGTCGGCGGAAAGCCGCTACGGCAACATCCTGGGCCATGTTCGCATCACAGATTGCGGCGACGGCACGCCGTGCGGGGCGCTGGTGTGGTTCGATCCCACCAGATCCCGTCATCGGACGGACGTACGCAATCCGGATCGCGCCCTGCGCGGACGCCCGCTGGTCGGGACGATGCTGATCACGGGCTTTGAACTTCTTGGACAGGAGTGGCGTCGCGGACGGCTCTACAATCCCGAAGACGGCACGACGTTTGCCTGCACCCTGCGACTGGCCCCGGACCGACATCACCTGCGGGTGACCGGCTGTCTGGGCCCCTTCTGCCAAACCAAAATCTGGACGCGCGTGGCGGCGTCGGCGAGCCAAGGGCAAACTTCATGACCCTCGATGTCCTGTC
>JANNFM010000421.1:0-13179 GCA_031379795.1 Alphaproteobacteria bacterium | reverse complement strand
CGCGCTCTCCTCGGACCAGATGTACTTCTGCGTCGGCGTCCAGTTGGTGCCGCCATGCTCCACCGGCCAGGACGGCGCCAGCCAGCCCTTCTTGGCCAGCACCTTGTGCCAGGACAGATACTCTTCCTTGGTCAGCGGACGCCCCTCGTTTTGGGCGGCGCGCAGATCGGCGGGATAGTTGTCTTTGATGAAGGTGCGGACCTCTTCGCGGAAGGCGTTTTCTTCAGGCGTGAAATCGAGGTTCATGGGCGTCCTCCGCAGGCTGGTTTACGGCGTATGTGATCGGGGGAACGTATAGCTGCGCGGCGCGCGAGTGAAAAGATGACCCTTACGTCAACGGGAAGTCAGAGTGGAGGCCCAACGAAATGTATCGGTATGCGTAGGGTTGCGCCGGGCGAAATGACGAGATCCTTGCCCCGCGGTACGAGCTTGAAGGTTCCCACGAGCCGAGCCAAAGCGCGACCTACGCCTAGTTTGACCGGTGACTCCTCAACTGCTCTGCAGCCTTCCAGCTTGCCGGACGAATTGACCCGGCATTCGATGACGGCCGAACCCTTCCGGACAAGTGGCGTCAAAGTCTCGAGGAGCAATGTATCCATACGCTCGGGCTTCGGCGTCTTGAGCGCGAATTCGGACGGAATACCTGTCACCAGCGAAGGCTCTATCCCCGCTTGCACCTGCAATGCAGCAGCCAAAATGAGTGCTATCATTCAATCATGCCATGCCATGCCATGCCGTGCCAACGACTAGACTTACGGATATCCGTTTCAATCCGCTTGTCTGAACCGGGTTCACAGCGGGCCAATAGCATTGTCGACCTCGACGTCTCCAAAGAAAAAAACGCGCCGGCGGACCGGCGCGTTGGCTCAGTTGCCAGTTTCGCTTGGGTTCTATTGTTTCGAGGTCGCAGCGCCGGTCGCCATAAACGCCTGGCAGGCGCCGGTCAGTTCCGCGGTGAGCCGGTCCTTGCGGTCCTCGCCCTTGGCTTCGCGTCGGGCGCGCTGGAACTCGTTCGTCGCGCGTTCCTGGATGAAGGGCATGCGAGCCCCGCGATCGGCCTTGATGAAGGCCTCGATGGCGGCGGGATCGGCGACCGTGTTGAGGGTGGTGGCCAGGCCCTTGCAGCGGTTGGCCTTGAGATACTGCAGGTCGGTCATGCTTTCAGTGGCGGCGGCCGAACCCGCAGCGAGCGTGACGGCGGCCAATGCCAATATAGCGAACTTCATCGGTTATTCTCCTGAGCGACTTCAGGGATGTAGTGTTCGATTATCTTGTATTTCAAATGAACAAGCCGCAATGTTATGTATTCATGGATTACAAATCAGTCATGATACATAAACGTTACATGAGTGACATCGCGCTTGTCACATAGCCGCTGCGCAGGCCACAAAGCGGCATGGCCATTTTCACACCCAAGCTGGACGTCGACGGTGTCAACGCGCTGTTCGCCCGCGCCTTCCCGGGCGCAGGTCAATCGCGGACGATCCTGGTGACCTCGGTTGAGCCCGGGCGCATCCATATGACCGGCTACTATCGCGAGGGCCTGTTGCGGCCCGGCGGCGTGATCTCGGGACCGACCCTGATGTCCCTGGCCGACTCGGCGGCCTATGCGCTGGTGCTGGCCCACATCGGCGACCAGTTGATGGCGGTGACGTCCCAGTTGAACATGAGCTTCCTGCGCGGAGCCAAGCCCGGCGACATGTACGCCGAGGCTGAACTGTTGCGGCTGGGGCGCAAGCTGGCGGTCTGCGATGTCCGCATCTGGACCGAGAGCCCCGAGCGACTGGCGGCCCAGGCCAATGTCACCTACGCTATTCCCGGATGAGCACCGCCCCAAGCCCCATAGAGACCCCCTGTATCAAGGTCTGTATCGTCGATGGCGAGAGCGGCCTCTGCATGGGCTGCTATCGGAAACTGACCGAGGTCGCCGCCTGGGGCCGCCTGAGCGAAGCAGAACGCCGGGAGATCATGATCGCCCTTCCGGAGCGGCGCAGCCTGATCCGCCCCGAGAAGCTGGCGATGTTCTGATTCACCCCTCGGAAACCGTGCTGCTTCACCGCTTCCAAACCCAACCCGGACTAACGTCACGCCAGCAAGACAGGCCAAAAAGGCCGCTTCATTTGGGTGATGCCGGGTGTTTTCACTTCTCAAACTCGCTCTCGTAGCCGGTCTGTCGGCGCTGGCCAGCGCCGGTGCGGTCGCGGCGATGGACAACGCGCCCATGCGCATCGCCCGCTTCGAGGTGAAGGACTTCGCTCCGGCCACGCCGTGGGTCGGGTCAGGCGCAGTGACCAAGGCCGCCGACGGGCATTTCTGGGCTGACGCCGACGTCAACGGCCAACCTGTGCACTTCCTCGTCGACACCGGGGCCACCGCCGTGGCCCTGACGCCTGCCGATGCGCAGCGCCTGGGCTTCAAGCCCGCCGATCTCAAATACGGTCACAGCGTCACCACCGCCACCGGCTCGACGCGGGCCGCCCAGGTGACCCTGACCTCGGTGTCCATCAACGGCGCCCGACTGCAGGACGTCAAAGCCCTGGTGGTCGCCGAGGGGCTGGACGTCTCGCTATTGGGAATGAGCTACCTGGGCCGCCTCACGCGCTTCGAAGCCACCCGCAACACCCTGCGCTTCGAACCCTGAGACCGCAGCCAGCGCGCGGTCGATGACTTCCAGACCTGCGCCTGATTTCACACCCTCGACGGTGAGGATCCGCCGCCAGGTCCTGGCCCCCGGCATCCCGTGGAACAGCCCCAGCATGTGCCGCGTCATCGCCGCCAGATGCGTGCCCCGCGCCAGTTCCCGCGCCACATAGCTCTTGTAGGCCTCGACCGCTTCAAACGGACCAGGGCCAACTCCGTCGCCGAAGATCCGCCCATCCACCTCCGCCAGGATCGACGGCGTGTGATAGGCGGCCCGCCCCAGCATGACGCCGTCAACGTGGACCAGATGTTCTTCCGCCTCCTCCAGCGACCCGATCCCGCCATTGATCACGATGGTCAGGTCCGGGCGTTCCTGCTTCAGCCGCCAGACCAGCGGATAGTTCAGCGGCGGCACATCGCGGTTTTCCTTGGGTGAAAGCCCCTTGAGCAGCGCCTTGCGCGCATGCACCACGAACAGCTTCACACCCGCCTGCGAACAGAGCTCCACCAACCGGAACAGGCTTTCCTCCGGGTCCTGATCGTCGACCCCGATCCGGCACTTGACCGTCACTGGAACTGACACCGCCGCGCCCATGGCGGCCATGCATTCGGCCACCAGTTCGGGCTCGCGCATCAGGCAGGCCCCAAACCGCCCCGACTGCACCCGATCCGACGGGCACCCGACATTGAGGTTGATCTCGTCATAGCCCTCGGCCTCCCCGATCCGGGCGGCGGCGACCAGGTCCGTTGGGTCCGACCCGCCCAGTTGCAGCGCCACCGGGTGTTCTGCGGGATCAAACCCGATGAGCCGCGGCCGGTCCCCATGCAGCACCGCGCCGGTCGTCACCATCTCGGTATAGAGCAGGCTGCGCCGCGTCAGCGTGCGGTGCAGGACCCGGCAATGCCGGTCTGTCCAGTCCATCATCGGGGCGACGGAGAGGCGATGGGGCGGGAGAGCGGTCACGCAGCGTGCAGTTCTGATCCAAGGGAGGCCGCCCTGTACACCAGATCTGCGTCTCGGCGCGATCCCAATGCACTGGGACAACACACGCCGCCGGTCTGATTACCGAACGAGCGAGCGCCATCCGCTCACCGTTTCCTGAACACCGACAACAGGCGTCCAAGCAGCCCGCTGCCCCGATCCGATCCGTCGCCGGACCGCTGCGCAGACGACTTCAGCTCCAGGAACGCGCCCTGGTGCTCATCCACCCGAAACCCGCACGCCGCTTTTGCAACATCGAGGGGAATGTCGTGGATGTAGTCGGCGCCGTCGTCTTCGTCCTGTTCTTGCTGCAGGCGATCCCGGATGGCCGCAAATTCGCTGGGCGGGTCGCCGCTAACCTCCAAAGTCGACTCGGGCGCATTCGTGTGAAACACCCGCCAGAGTTCCACGCCGTCCTTCGCACCCGTCGCGACGCTTTCCATTTCGACCATATCTTCGACCTGGCATCCAACCGTCGGGCCAAGGCGGGAGAGTTCCCGAATCCGTTCGCGCTTCGCCCAATCGAAGTCACTATGGACAAGGACAAGCCAGCCACCGGCTATCTCGGCATAGGAAATCGCGCGGCGCCCTTGTCCGGGCGAGACGGCTCGCCCCGTCTCGGTCAAATTCAACGCCTCGAACACATCTGATTTCGTCGCACCCTGAATAGCGATCCAGGAACACATCCAACCCATCGCACAGCCTCCTGTTCACTCTGGACCCAGGATAGATGTCGAGCGAAGGTCGTCAAGAACAAACCCACAACAATACCGTCTGGAGAACACTTCAGTCTCTGGTCATTACGGCTCCGTTGCCGCGACGACCTTTGCCGCCCGGACCGCCGTATCCGCCACACTTTGCCCCGGACGATAGAGCTCGCCGCCGATCCCGAAGGCCTGGGCGCCGGCGGTTCGCCATTCGACCATGTTGTTTGCACCCACGCCGCCCACGGCCAGCACGGCGATGTCGGGCGGCAACACCGCGCTCAGCTGCTTCAGGTGCGCCGGTCCGTAAGTGGTCGCCGGAAACAGTTTCAGATGGCGCGCGCCGGCCTGGATAGCCACGAAAGCCTCGCTGGCGGTCGCAAAGCCGGGCGCAGAAAAGAGCCCCAGCGCGACGGTGCGCCGGATCACGCCCACGTCGACGTTGGGCGACACGATCAGCTGGCCACCTGCCGCGTGCACTGCGTCCACCTGGGCCTCAGTCAGCACTGTCCCCGCGCCCACCACCATGTGATCGCCGAACCTCCCGGCGAGGCGGGCGATCGACTCCAGCGGATCGGGGGAATTGAGCGGGACTTCCACCACGCGGATGCCGGCGTCGAACAGGGCCTGAACATGGTCCACTGCCTCATCCGGCGTGATCCCGCGCAGGATGGCCACCACGCAGCATTCGGCCAGGGCCTCGTCGAGGGTCATGTGCGCCGTCCCATCTGATGCAGGGCGAAGAGGCCGGCCACGGCGGCGGCCTCGCCGTCGAAGGTTTCAGCCGACAGGCACCGCGCCTTCAGCGCGCGATCGTAGAGACCGCACAGCCGGGCGTCGCCCAGCAGAACCAGCGAGTCGAATGCGCCGGCCCCCAGCAGTCCCGGCGTCGCGGCCACGTCCGCGCCGATCAGCAGACCGGACAGATAGCTGGAGGTGCTTTCGGCAGGCGCGCCCTGTCCCACCACGCGGGCGCGGGTTGTGAACAGTCGCGCGGCGAGGCCACCGCCGTCGCCGGCTGCCGCTACACCCTGATCGAAGGCGTCGAGATCTTCGGCAGCAGCATCGCTGCGCAGCACGCTGTGGGTGCCCAGCACGGCGAACAGTTCTCCCGTCATGGCGGTGACAAAGGCGGTGAGACGACCGTCCTCGACCACCATCCACTTGGTGTGGGTGCCGGGGTGGCAGATCAGATGGCGGCCGGCCGAGCGGCCCGGCGCACCGGCCAGCCACCCGAACAGCTGGGTCTCCTCGCCGCGCATGACGTCGCCCTGGCCGTTGAAGCCCTGGCTGCGCACGCCGGGGATGATCCGGACCTCCGGCGCATCGGGCGGGATGACCAGATGGGCCGATAGATCGGCGAGATTGACCGGACAGTCGGCATAGGGAGCCAGTGTCCAGCCCAGGTTCGAGCCCACCATGCCGCAGAGGATGGCCGGGAGCGATTCCGCGCCCAGAGCCGGGCGCACCTCGCTTGTGAACCGGGCGGCCGCTTCGCCTGGCGCCAATCTGGAGACGCCTAGCGGAAACTCCCGCTCGGCCAGGATGCCGCCCGCCACATCCAGCGTCCAGGCCCTCAGGTTGGTGGTGCCCCAGTCGCAAGCCAACACGGTCGCCGGCCCCATCAGGTGCGCCCCGCGTCCACGACCAGGTTCTGGCCGGTCATCATGCGGCTGTCATCCGACGCCAGGAACAGGGCCGCGCGGGCCAGATCGTCCGGCAGGATCCGGTCTTTGAGCGCGACCAGTTTCAAATGTTCCGCCTCCGCGTCGGGTGTCAGCCACAGCTCCAGCTGGCGCTCGGTGATCACCCAGCCTGGGCAAAGGGCGTTGACCCGGATGCGGTCCACACCCCATTCGCGCGCCAGGCTTTTCGACAGCGCGATGATAGCGCCCTTGGCGGCGACATAGGTGACCATCGGCGCCTGTCCCAGCAGGGCCGTGATCGAACTGACGTTTATGATCGAGCCACCACCCGCCGCGCGCATCATCGGATAGACGGCCCGCGAGGCGATGAACACCGGGTCCAGGTTGACCGCCAGCCCGGCGCGCCAGTCCTCCGGCGAGGTCTCCGCCGCGTGATGGCGGGTGTCGTTGGCGACATTGTTGATCAGCACCGTCACCGGACCCAGCGCGTCCGCAGCAGCCAGAATTGCGGCCGTGAGCGCCTCGCCGTCCGTCACATTGCAAGGGCGGAACCAGCTTCCGGGCAATCCGGCCGCCAAGGCCTCACCGGCATCGATCTGTCGATCCACGAACGCCACCTTCGCGCCCTGGGCGTGGAACTGCTCGACGAAGCTGGCCCCGATCCCCGAGGCGCCCCCGGTCACGAACACGACCCGTCCCGCAAGACTCGGGTAGTTGGCGAATGTCATCAGTGAGACTCGCGCGTCACTTCAGCCGTGGTCTTGCCGACCAGGAAATCGAGGTCCACACCTCGGTCGGCCTGCAGAACGGTGTCGACGTAAAGCTTCGACCAGCCGCGCGTATGGGCCGGCGCCTCGCGGGCGGCCTCCCAATCGGCGCGGCGGCGGCCCATCTCGGCCTCGTCGACGAGCAGGTTGAGCGTGCGCCCCGGACCATCGAACGCGATCTCGTCGCCATTGCGAACCAGGGCCAGCGGCCCTCCGGCGGCGGTCTCCGGGGCCACATGCAGGATCACCGTGCCATAGGCCGTGCCACTCATGCGGGCGTCGGAGATCCGGACCATGTCGCGCACCCCTTGCTGCAACAGCTTGGCCGGCAGGGCCATGTTGCCGACCTCCGGCATGCCCGGATAGCCCTTGGGCCCGCAGCCCTTGAGCACCAGGATCGAGGTGGCGTCGACCTCCAGATCGGGATCATCGATGCGCGCGTGATAGTCCTCGATGGTCTCGAACACCACGGCCCGGCCGCGATGGGTCAACAGTTCCGGCGTGGCGGCGCTGGGCTTCAGGATCGCGCCATCAGGACACAGGTTTCCGCGCAGCACCCAGACGCCAGACGAGGGTCCGAACGGCGCCTCGCGCGTGCCGATCACTTCACGGTTCCAGACCTGGGCCGCGTCGGCGATAGCGCCCTGGCTATGGCCAGACACCGTGATGGCGTCGCGCCGGAACAGATGGCCCAGCTCGTTCATCACGGCGGGGCAGCCGCCCGCGTAGCAGAAGTCCTCCATCAGATACTTGCCCGACGGCATCAGGTTGACCAGCAGCGGCACGT
The DNA here is from genome assembly GCA_031379795.1 of Alphaproteobacteria bacterium. Taxonomy (GTDB): domain Bacteria; phylum Pseudomonadota; class Alphaproteobacteria; order Caulobacterales; family Caulobacteraceae; genus Phenylobacterium. Next base: position 5,653 of record JANNFM010000421.1, on the reverse strand, counting down.
CGCGCGCGATGTTGTCGAAATCCTCCAGGCTAAGCGGCACGCCAACCCGTCCGGCCAGGGCCAGCAGATGCACCACCGCATTGGTCGAGCCACCGATGGCCGCGTGCATCAGGATGGCGTTCTCGAAGGCCTCGCGGGTCAGGATCTGCGACAGCTTGACGTCCTGCTTGACCAGTTCCACCGCGCGCATGCCGGTCAGGTGGGCCAGCGTCTTGCGCCGCGCATCCACGCCCGGCAGGGCCGCGTTGGTGGGCAGGCTCATGCCCAACGCCTCGATCAGGCTGGCCATGGTCGAGGCCGTGCCCATGGTGTTGCAGGTGCCGTGGCTGCGGCTCATGCCGGCCTCGGCGCCCATGAAGTCGGCCAGGCTCATGGTCCCGGCCCGGACCTCTTCGGAAAACCGCCAGACATCGGTGCCGGAGCCGATATCACGGCCCTGGAACTTGCCATTCAGCATCGGCCCGGACGACAGCACCATGGTCGGCAGATCGACGCTGGCCGCCCCCATAAGCTGGCCCGGCGTAGTCTTGTCGCAGCCGCCCAGCAGCACCACCCCGTCGATGGGGTTGGCGCGGATGCTCTCCTCCACCTCCATGGCCAGCAGGTTGCGGAACAGCATGGCCGTCGGCCGCATCTGGGTCTCGGGCAGCGACATGGCCGGAAACTCGATGGGCACGCCGCCCGCCTCCCAGACGCCGCGTTTCACAAATTCGGCCAGGTCGCGCAGGTGGAACTGGCAGGTGACCAGCTCGGACCAGGTGTTGCAGATGCCGATGATCGGGCGACCGTCGAACACATGGTCCGGCAGGCCCGTGCCCTTGATCCAGCTGCGGTGGATGAACCCGTCGCGGTCCAGCTTGCCGAAGTTCTTCTGACTGCGTGCGGGCTTGTCGGCCATGTAGGGATTCCCCGTAAGTTGTCAGGCAGTCTTACATCGGGTTCGCCCCGTCCGCGACGGTCAGCCTCCGAAAACGCAGGACCCGTCGCGGCCTACCAGGCGTAGGCTTCCGGCGCGGGTCCACACGGCGGGAACAGCTTGTCCAATCTGTCGAGGACAGCCGCGTCGAGCAAGATGTCGGGGGCATCCAGCACGCCCTTGATCTGACCAACGTCGCCTGGCCCGACGATCGTCGACGTCACGCCCGGCTGATGCAGCAGCCAGGCCAAGGCCACCGCGCTGGGCGCCTTGCCCAGATTGCCACACAGAACTTCGAACGCCTCGAGTTGCACCGCGCGTTCGGCCCGGGCGGCACGGCTCGATACCGACGTCCGGCGGCTGGAGCCTTCCTGCGGCGCGCCGGCCAGCAAGCCGCCCGCCAGCGGGCTCCAGACGATCACGCCCACGCCATACTCGCGGCAAGCCGGAAGCACTTCCATTTCCAGTCGGCGCTCGATCAGATGGTAGAGGCTCTGCTCCGAGACCAGACCCAGCCTGCCCCTCGCGATGGCCTTCTCGTTCGCCCGTGCAATGGCCCAGCCCGGAAAGTTGCTCGTCCCGACATAGGTGATCTTGCCCTGGGCGATCAGCCGATCCATCGCCTGCCAGACCTCTTCGATCGGTGCAGTCCGGTCGATGTGATGCATCTGGTAGAGATCGATGTGATCCACGCCCAGGCGCTTCAAGCTGGCGTCGCAGGCCATCTGGATATGGCGGGCTGACAAGCCCCGGTCATTGATGTCGTCCGACATCGGCTCGTGGACCTTGGTGGCCAGCACGATCCTGTCGCGCCGGCTCCGGTCCTCGGCCAGCCAGTTGCCGAGGATGGTCTCGGTCGTACCGACGCCCAGATGGCCGCCGTACTGGTTGGCGGTGTCGACAAAATTGACCCCCGCCTCGACCGCCGCATTCAGGATCGCAAAACTCTCCGGCTCGGAGGTCCTGGCCCCAAAATTCATGGTGCCGAGGCAGAGCTGGCTGACCTTCAGGGCGGAGCGGCCAAGCTGGCGGTACTTCATGGTGCAGCGTCCGACATTCGGGTCATGGGGCTCTCAGCGTGGCGCCGGTGACAAGCGTTTCACTGGAGTCCGCGACACAGTAGCGAACCAGCTGTCGCGCCCGATCCGGGAGCTTCCTGGCGTCGCTATAAGAAATGCCGGGCACGATCGGCTCGCGGAACCAGGGCGCATAGAATTCCAGATTGGGGATCGAACGCACGGCATTGGCGATGTTCGGCGTGCCGCCATGCCAGGCGCGGACGTCTCGCACCATGATGGCACCGGCTGGCGCCGGGCAGACAGTGCTGAGCCGCATCCACTCCGGCTCCTCCGCCAGGCTCGGGATCGGCACGCGGGAATGCTGTGTGCCGGGAATCTGGCGGGTCGGGCCGTTCAGCGGCGTGACATCCTGCGGCAGGAAATTCACACAAAGATATGGGCACGGCAGGTCGCGCATGTTCAGTTCGCCGCGGGGATCGTGGAAGGAACTGAACGGCGTTGACTTGGCATCGAGCCAATCGCGGACGTCGGAATGCAGGGGCTGATACTCCACGGCCCCGGGCAGGCAGAAATCGCCGCTGGCCGCCCGGAGCGTGAAGTCCCGCGACTGGAAGATGGCTGTGACGATATCCAGCACCGCAGGAACATCAAGCAGCATCTGCCACTCCGGACGATGCAGCTGGCTGCGTGTCAGGCTTGACCCGCCAAAGGAATAGCGGTGCGATCCACGGTTGCCCTTGCGGGCGTCATCCAGCGCCAGGATTTCATCGACCGCGGCGTTGCAGCCGTTCCTGAGAATCTCGGTCTGCTCGCTGTTCAGGACATTGGCGATGACGACGAAGCCGTCGCGACGGAACAGATTGACCGCGTGCCCGGTTTCGCCCGGCTTCAGGATATCCAGGCCCTTGATGCCGTTGTTCGCCTCAAGGTGCTCGCGCAGAGCCAGGACCTTGGGATCATCCATCCATCCGCCCGAGATATCGGCCGGCGCAATTGTCAGATCCATGATGGTCTCCCGGCAATGCTGCGCATTTGTGGCCTTTATTGAACTATTCGTCAATAACCAGGTTGTGAAACCGTCTGGTTTGGGATGTCGCGCTCGCGATTCAGGTTCGCCAGCGCGCCCGTGATGAGTTCGACGCAAATCTCGGTGGCGGGATCCACGTCCAACAGCCCCTCCGCGACCTGCCGCCCCGCCCGGCCGGTGATCGCCATCAGCATGTCGACAACCGAGATCGCGAGCGGCAGGGGCAAGTCGTACTCACGCCGCGCCGCCCGGACGCAGTAGCGAATGGTCCGTTCCCGATCCAGACGGTTGTCCTCTTCCATCAGCCTGGCAACCGATGGGTCGGAAAGCAACGCCGCAATCAGGGCGCCGCGATCCCGGGTCTGCTCCAGATAGAGCCGGGTCGTCTGACGGATCATGTCGGCAAAGCTGTGGGCCTTCAGAGCCTGCGTCATGCCGCGATCACGTAGTTCCGTCTGCTCACGGCGCAACAACTCTGCCAACAGCGTGTCTCGGGTCGGAAAGTAGTTGTAGACCAGCCCCTTGCTGATGCCGACGTCGCGGGCCAGCCGCTCCATGCTGACGGCGTGGAGCCCGGCTTCAAGAATAAGTCGGGCCGCCTCATCCAGTATCTGCTCGCGCCGGGCCTCGGGTGTGAGGCGGGTGCGCTTTCGTGGGGATGACGCGATCATCGGGCCTGTATCCGCCAGGCGGCCAGGCCCGCCGCCGGCAATTCCGGACCGCCCAGCAGATAATCTGCATCCTCAGGCGCTGGCGTGCGCCGGGCGGCTGGTGAGAAGTTAAAGGCGAATTGCACACCGTCGCGGCGACGAAGTCGTACACCTTCCTCAACGGGTGAGATCGACAGACTGGCGTGGCTCGCAACCCGCTCCAGGACCACATCCAGCAGGTCCGCCTCTGGCCAGGTCGCCAGATAGTGCCATCCCTCTTGCGCGACCCAGGCCGCGCCGCCGTCGGCAAAGGTCGCGAGTGGTATCAGATCGGTCTCCAGGAACTCCCGCCATAGCCGTCCAGACAATCTGCGACCGGCGACATCTATTGCGGGTTCCGCTCCGGGTCGAAGGCTCTCCACCCGGGCGACACGCAAGGTCAGCCGATCCTGCAGCGGTCCGGGCGGCAGGTTGGCCGGGATGTGACCTTCGCGGGTCCGTGATCCGGTCCTTGGGCCGAAAAGAACCACCGCGCCCGACGCCTTGAGCGCTGCCAGGGTCGCTTCGGCGAGGATCGGCAGCGACGGCGCCACGACCAGAGCATAGCCGGTGAAGTCCGCGTCCGGCGGCACGATGTCCACATCCAGCCCCAGCCGACGTAACGCCGAATACATCTCGAACGCCAGCTGCAGCCAGCGGAAGCCCTTGGCGTGGGGCTGGATGCCAAATTGCCAGTCCGCCTCATAGCTGAAGATCAACGCAACCCGGCCCTGAGCGCACGGACCCAGCTGACCGATCTGCGCCAGTTCCCGGGCCACATCTGTGGCCTCCTTGCCGCCCTGGTCCAGGACGTTGTCCGGACGATTGAGGCCCGCGTGCATCTGCTCCTGGGCGAACGGCGCCTGACGCCAGCGGAAATAGGACACCAGTTCCGCGCCGTGGGCGAAGGCTTCCCAGGTCCAGGACCGCACCGCGCCACCCAACGGCGCCGGATTGTAACGGGCCCAGTTCACGGGCCCCGGCTGCTGCTCCATCACCCCCCAGCGCCCGCGCCCGACGCCACGATAGAGGTCGTGATGAAAGGCCGAGATGTCCGGATGCCCCTGGCGCAGGTAGTGAAGTTTTTCGTCCTCAGGGAACCAGAACTGCTCAAGGAATCCCAGCGGATAGGAATCCCAGGTCGCCAGATCCAGGTCACGACCGACATCGAAGTGGTCGAACTCGGTGTAGAAGCCCATGAAATTGTGGGTCACATCACGGCCGGGCGACAGCCGCCGGATGATATCGGCCTGCAGCCGATTGAAGCTGACCACCTCATCGGAAGCAAACCGGTTGTAGTCCAGCCGGTGACTGGGGTTGGCCTCGGTGACGGTCAGATTGGGCGGCTGGACGTCGTCAAAGTCGCGATACGCCTGCGACCAGAACACGGTGCCCCAGGCCCGGTTGAGCGCATCGACCGACTGATACCGCTGGGCCAGCCACACTCGAAACTGCTGCGCTGCGTTGATCGAGTAGCTGATCGTGGTGTCATGGCAGCCGAACTCGTTGTCAGTCTGCCAGGCACCGACCCCTGCGTGCTGGCCATAGCGACCGGCCACAGCCTCGGTAATGCGGGCGCACTCTGCACGATAGGCCTGGCTGGAAAAGCAATAATGCCGACGCGAGCCGAACCCGCGCGGCCGCCCCTCAGCGTCCACGGCCAACATGTCCGGATGCTTGTCGACCAGCCACTTCGGCGGCGTCGCCGTGGGCGTACACATGATGACCTTGAGGCCGACACCGGCCAGGGTCTCGACCGCCCGGTCCAGCCAGGCCCAGTCAAAACGGCCAGGCTCCGGCTCGATCCGACTCCAGGCGAACTCCCCGATCCGCACCCAGGTGATGCCGACCTGGACCATCCTGCGCGCATCGTCGGCCCACATCTCTTCAGGCCACTGTTCGGGATAGTAGCAGACGCCCAGTTTCATGAAGGACTCCGGGTGAACTGAAACACGGCGATCTCGCCAGCTCGCAGGACCGGCATCGACAGGCCGACCTGAGC
>JANNFM010000410.1:0-22101 GCA_031379795.1 Alphaproteobacteria bacterium | reverse complement strand
GGACGGAAACCCGCGCGCCTCGCCCATCCCCTGTTTGCCGGAAAAGCCGAACAGGCCGGTGGTTTCGAACTGCACGTCTCCCACCGAGGTAAGGCCGCGGGGCACGTCGGCGACGGTGACACTGGTCATCGCCAGCCACGGGTCCGCGAAGGTGGATTTCTCTCCCCAATAGAGCGCCGGATGGGCGTTGAAAATCTGCAGGCCGCTCATCAGCAGCAGGCTGATCGCCATGACATTCAGCCAGTGGGTCAGCCGCGTCACCAGGGTGTGACGTCGAATGAACTCCGTCTTCGGACGCGTTTCGTCGGCCATCCGCTCAAGTCCCCTTCGATGCGAGCGCAGTGTGGCGCAGCACCCGGCGTTCGGCGAGTGCGAAAAATGCATGGAAACGATAATCGCCGCGTTGGCGCGCGTGTGCTGGCGGCAAGGGTCCAGGCTCTCTAAGCTTGCGAGCGAAGCAGGAGCGATACGTGGCGGAAATCGAAGTCTGGCGAGGAAGCGTCGCGGCCTGGGAATGCGACGGGATGGGCCATCTGAACGTCGGGTTCTATGTTGCCCGGTCAATGCAGGCGCTGGCCGGGATAGCCGCGGAACTGGGCATGCCCGGCGCGTTCGGCACCCTGGCCGAATCCACCCTGATGGTTCGCGAGCAGCACATCCGGTTTCTGCGTGAGGCGCGCACCGGGGCGCCACTCTCCATGACCGCCGGCGTTCTTGAGATCGGCGAGACGGATATCCGCCTGCTGTTTCTGATGCGTCACCACTCCGGCGAGTTGGCCGCCAGCTTCCAGACGCTGGCCACGCACGTGACCTCGCGCGGGGTCCGACCGTTTCCCTGGCCGGACCGCGTGCGAGATCGCGCAGAGGCGCTGAAAACCGTCGTTCCCGAAAATGCCGCCCCGCGCTCGATAGATCTGGCGCCGGTCGTGACCCAGGCAAGCATCACGCGCGCCGACGCACTGGGGCTGGGCTGCACGGGCCGCGGAGTCGTAGGTCAGGGTGACTGCGATGCCTTTGGCCGGATGCGCACCGAGGGGTTCATGCAGCGCCTGTCCGACGCGGTGCCGCACCTGTTTGCCGAAGGTCGACCCGGCAAGGACGATGCGACACGTCCGGTTGGCGGCGCTGCTGTGGAATATCGACTGATCCACCACGCCTGGCCCCGGGCCGGCGACCGTATCGAGATGCGATCAGGGGCTGCCGGGGGTGACGCGCGGGTCCGACGGCTGGTCCACTGGCTACTGGATCCGGCGACCGGTCAACCCTGGGGCACGGCTGAGGCCATCGCGGTGTCCTTCGATCTGGAGACCCGAAAGATCATCACCCTGTCCGAAACCGAGCTGGCGCGGGTCGACGCCCGGACGGTCGCGGGTCTGGCGCTTTAGCGGGCGGCCATTTCGCGCAGCACGCTACAGACCAGGTCGGGCCGCTCCATGGGCAGGAAGTGGGTGGTGTCGGGGATCAACTCCACGGTCACGTAATCCATAGCGCGGAGGTCATCCAGGTTGTCGTCAATCCGTGCTGTTGAGCCTATCTCCGCCCTCAGCATCCGGACCGGGCAGGCGAGGCTGCGCAACGCTGCCCAGGCGTTGCTGCCGTGGGTGTTGAAGTTCGAGGCTTCCCAGGCTGGGTCGCAGGTCAGTGTGACCTGGTCGTCTGGCGCGTCCCGGAAGCCGGCTTCCACATAGTCGGCGAGCTGCTCAGGTCGCCACGTCCGGAAAGCGCCGCGACCGGTATAGGCGGCGATCACGTCGGCCTTGCTGGCAAACTGGCTGCGACGCCGGCCCGCGCTCTCGGCCATTGGATTGGTCCGCCCGACATCAGCTATACGGGCGATGTCGAACAGCACGGGGTCGAACAGGGCCAGCGCCTTGACGTTCTGCGGAGCCTGAGCCGCCGCCAGCAGGCTGGAAGTGCCGCCCATGGAATGGCCCGCCAGAACGACCGGGGCGGTGATCTCGGCGCCTAGCAAGGCCACCAGGTCGTGGCAGAAGTCACTCCAGTCGGTGCGGCCCTCGGTGAGGGTCGGCAGCGTCGAGGCCCCATGACCGCGCAGATCGATGGCCAGGATCCGAAGGTCCTCGGCCAGCGGCGCCAGAATGCTGCGATAGGTCAGGCCGTTAAAGCCGTTGGCATGCGAGAAAATGACATCAACCGCGCGATTCTCGGGGCCAATGTCCAGCACAGCCATTGCGCCGCCCCGGGTTGGCAGTTTGACATGTCGGGCGCGGGGTTCATGGGCGAGGGTCGAAGACATCAGGCTCTCATAGGGCGGTGACGTGGCGATAGACCAGCCTGATCAAGGACCAGAAACGTGACCGCCGCCACGACCCAGGCGTAATTCTGGCCAAACGGTCGTCGCGCTGATAGGTTTATGTAACTAACCGGTACGATTCAACTCGCACCGAATTTCTGGTACCGATCTGTAACTTCGTCAAGGTGATCCATGCAGCAAGATCAAGTCCCAACCCCCAAAGCCGCCGACCGGATCCTGGCCACAGCGTCGGAACTGTTCTACCGCGAGGGCTCGCGCGGGGTCGGCGTTGACGAGATCGTGGCCCGCGCGGGGGCAACCAAGCCCAGCCTCTATCGGGCGTTCGGGTCAAAGGACCAGCTGATCGCGGCTTACCTGGAAACCGAGGCAGTTCGACTGTGGTCGTTATTTGAAGCGGCGGTTGCGTCTCACCCCGACGACCCCCGCGCCCAGATCCTGGCCTGGTTCGACGCCATGGCGGACCGCCTGCAGTCACGCGACCATCGGGGCTGCGGCCTTTCCAACGCCGCCGTTGAATATCCGGACCCAGCACATCCTGGTCGGCAGGTGGCCGTCGCGCACAAGGAACAGGTGCGCAAACGCCTGCGAGAGCTCACCCGCAGTCTGGACGCGCGAAAGCCCAAAAAACTTGCGGACAGCCTGATGCTGTTGATGGAGGGCGCCCTCGTCACCCGACAATTGTTCGACGGTGCCGGACCCGCCGGCGCGGCGCGCGGCGCAGCAGAGGCCCTGATCGCGGCCCATACGCGAGGTGGGACCAGCGCGGGCGACGACTGAAGGTTTCCGGCGCGTTTGGCACTTGCCCGCCCAATCTCCAGGTCGTGACCCAAACCAACCGCCGAACGCTCTAGGCTTCCCCAGCGTCCGCAGGTGATCATGGCCCCGTATCTATTTCAGGAGCCTCCATGAACGCGCCGTCCGCCATCGACGCCACCACCACCGCCTGGACCTGTTTCGATGTGTCCATCGAGGGTCACGTCGCGCACATCCAGCTGAAGCGCCCAGAGGCAATGAACAGCATGATCCGCGACTTCTGGAACGAGCTGCCGTTGATCGTCAACGACATCAATGACAACGCCAGGGCGCGCTGCATCGTGATTTCGTCCACCGGCAAGCATTTCTGCGCGGGGATGGATCTGGCGGTGTTTACGGGCGGCGGCACCGCCGAGACAGCTGCCCAGGATCGACACGTCAACGCCGAGGCCATGCGCCATCATGTGAAGGAGTTGCAGGATTGCTTCTCCTGCCTCGACGAGGCCCGGATGCCGGTGATCGCCGCCATTCAGGGCGGCTGCATCGGCGGCGCGGTCGACATGACCAGCGCCTGCGACATCCGCTATTGCACCACCGACGCCTTTTTTGTGATCCAGGAGATCAACATCGGCATGACCGCCGATGTCGGCACCTTTCCCCGGCTGTGCAAGTTGATCCCCGAGGGCTGGGTGCGCGAACTGGCCTACACTGGCCGCCGGTTGCCGGCCCATCGCGCCCGCGAGATCGGCCTGGTGAATGAGGTGTTCGATAGCCACGAAGAGGTCGTCGCCCATGCACTGGCAACGGCCCGCGAAATCGCCTCGAAAGCGCCCCTGGCCGTCACGGGATCCAAGGTCATGATCAACTATGCCCGCGATCACACCCTGAAGGACGGTCTCGACTATATCGCGGTCTGGCAGACGGCGATGTTCAGCGGACCTCACATGGGCGAGGCGTTTAAGGCCAAGGTGGAAAAGCGCGAGGCGGTGTTCCCGGACCTGGCGACCCTGCGCAAGGGGATGTGAGCTCAGGCCGAGAGTTCAGCGCCGGTCAGGTCGCAGCCGGCCATCCGGGCGCCATCCATATGGGCCTCCAGAAACCGTGCCCGGGGCGCGTAGGCACCGCGTAGATCGGCGCCCCGAAGCGAGGCCAGGCTGAAATCGGTGCGGACAAACCGGGCGTCGCTCAAGGCCAATGGCCCCATCATGGCCCCGCGCAGGTCGCATCGTGCCATCTGCGCCCCGGTGAACCGGGCGCCGCGCAGGTCGGCGTCCCGCAGATTGACGCCGCGAAAATCGCAACCGCTGAAGTCCCCGCCCTGAAGTTCACACCCCTCCATGTCCATGCCGAAGAAGATGGCACGGGGCGCGTTGAGCCCGGAGAGTCGCCGCTTTTTCAGGGTCTTCATCGGCCGAAAGTCAACGCCTGTGAGCTTCATCACCGAACCACGCCGGCCGCCGGTGTCGCAGTAGGCTTCGTAGTCGGATATCACCTCGGCGAGCGACTTTTCGGCGACGTAGGAAATAGGCGGCGCAGCCCGCAGAACCCCGGTCATATCGGTGTCGTCAAGGCGAGCCTGGTTCAGGTTGACCCCGTTCAGCACGGCGCGCTTGAGAGAGGCCCCGCTGAGGTCCGCGCCCCCGAGGTCGGCGTGGGACAAATCGGCGCCATCCAACACCGCGCGCATCAGCTTGGCGCCGACCATGACGGCGCCGGACAGGTTGGCGTCCGTGAAATCGGAGGTCATCGCCACCGCGCCGGTCATCTGGACGCCGGCCAGATTGGCCCCTGACAGCACCGCGTAGTTCAACTCGCCCGGCCTGTGCTCGTGGCGCAGAATGCTGAAGCCGTCCAGCTTGTCCTGCAGGGCGATGCGACCCTCGCGGAGATCGCTCCCGGCAAGGTCCGCGCCGGCGAGGTTGGCGCCTCTCAGACAGGCGCCGCGCAGATCGGCTTTCTTCAGGTTCACATAGCGCAGATCGGCTTCGCGCAGATCGGCGCCGAACAGGATCGCGCGGCTGAGATTGCACCGCGCCAGGGTCGCGCCCGCCAGCAAGGCCCCCGTCATGTCAGCGTCTCGCAGGTCCAGACCTTCCAGCGAGCACGTGGACAGATCGGCATAGGTCAGATTCAGCCGCCGGCCACCGGAACGGCCCGCCAGATAGCGCTTATGACCGTCCAGCGCGTCGCGAAGCGCCTGGGCGTCGACGGCCAGATGGTGCTGCTGGGGCTGAACTGACATGGTGGCCTGCCCGCCAGCATGAGGCTGGCGATTTAAGGATGGGTTTCGTCTCATCCTTAAGCAAATCTTGCGGCAAGGGCTGCAGCGTCAGCAAACCCCGACCTAGAGCCAGCCCCGGTGTTTGAACCACAGCACCGGCACGATCGCGGCGATCAGCATCATCACCAGCGACATGGGATAGCCGATCATCCACTTGAGCTCTGGCATGACGTCAAAGTTCATCCCATAGATCGAGGCGATCAGCGTGGGCGGCATGAACACCACGGCGACAACCGAGAAGAACTTGATGATGCCGTTCTGCTCGATGTTGATCAGCCCCAGCGCCGCGTCCAGCAGGAACGAAATCTGGCTGGACTGATAGCTGGCGTGTTCGGTCAACGACTGGACGTCGCGCTGCAAGGTCTCCAGATGCGCGCGACAGTCCGTGTCGGCGGTGATTTCAGGGGCCAGCGAGGCGAAACTCAATGTCCGTGACAGGCTGACCAGGGTGTTGCGGGTGAGCGATGTCACGCCCTGGGCGCTGGCCAGGCTGGTCAGCAGTGGCCGGAAGTTACCGGCCTGCGGGCGCTCGAATATCCCGGCCGAGCCCGCGCTGACCTGATCGCCAGCACTGTTGAGGATTTCGGCAAGCCGCTCGACGATGGCCTCCAGCAAGCCCAGCAGAGCTGCGGTGCCGCTGGTCACATCCGATTCGGGGGCCCGGTCGGCGAAAACGCTGAAGGCCCGAAGTTCGGCATAGCGCAGGGTCACCAGAAACCCCTTGGCCAGCACAAACGTCACCGGTGTCGCGATCGGCTTGTTCAACGCGCTGTGCCCCAGCAGGGTCGAGGTCATGAAAGTCGCGCCCGCCTCCTGATAGAGCCGGCTGGAGGGCTCCAGCGCCTCCATTTCCTTCAGGGTGGGCAGATTGACGCCCAGCGCCGCCTCGACCGCGAGCTCTTCTTCACGGGTGGGGTTGAGCAGGTCGATCCAGACGACATCCGGGTCCGGCCGCCAGCCCAGCGCCGGTGCCTCAAGCTGAAAACAGCGCACGCCGCGCCGCAGGACATTGAGCATAGCGCTTCCTCCGCTCGACCTTCTGGCCGTGTGTGGGGAGGCGCGTCAATCGCAGACGCTATTTGGGAGGGTTGTTGTCCTGACCCAACGCAGCCGCGATCAGGGCTGCGATGCGGTCGGTCGAGTCTGCGGCCTGTGACAGCACGCTCATCGGGCCCTGGCCGGGGCGCATGGCGCTGGCCATCTGCGACGCCGCCGATTGGGCGACCGCGATGGCCCCGTTCTGGACCTTGCTGAGCCCCGATGCCGCCATCACTCTGGCGGTGGTGTCCTGATAGATGAAGCCGTGCGTCGAGTAGGTTGAGCCGCCCAGATCACGATTGGGATCGTACCAGACCTTGACCTGGCTCCAGTCGCCGCCGGCGGAAACGTCGATGACGGTGACGTCCTTTTCCACCTTGCCGCGCGAACCCTCGATGGGGCTCCAGTTGGCGTGGGTGATCTGGACGACGCGGTCGGTCAGCACCTGGCTGACCACGGCCACATGGCCCAGGCGCATCCGTTGGGTCGGTTTGAAGCACAGGACCGCACCGGTGCGGGGCTGGAAACCGGTCTCGTACTTGCTGGAAGCCTGGTTCCACCAGGTCCAGGCATCGCCGAAGATCTGGATGCCGGAAATCAGGCGGGCGAAGGGCACGCATTGCCAGTAGGCGTCGGCGCTTGCGCCGACAGGCGTGAAGGCGACGAAAGCCGCAGCGGTCAGAGAACCGATAAGGGCTCGCGTCCGTTTCAGCATGCTTAGGTGTCTCCCCCGCGCTTCCAAGGCGAAGGGATAACCCTATCCGGCTAGAGTGAAAAGAGGGTTTACGGCGCGGACCAAGAATGTGCGTGGGTATTAGTCCTGGATTTCTTCAGGCTCCAGGATTTTGTTGGAGACATTAAACTAAGTATATGTATCACTTTAGTGAGTATATTACGTTTACGATTGAAAACTATTGGAGAACATTTCGGATATAACTGTATCGATGCTGCATGTAATCTGCTTTTATCGATCCGATTTACGAAGTTTTATCTTTCGATTGCCGAATCTTAACGCGCTGTAACAGAATGAAACAAGAGCTTGGCGCCACGCTCCAAGGCTTCGAGTTGACTCGCCTAAGAGGAGAATCCCGGCGCCGCCTTCGATCCCGCGCAGAACAAATGATCACAAAAGCGGCGCCATGTCGCAGCGCGGCCTGTGGATTAGGCCGTTCGATGGCGCCCGATGACCCCGAAGGGTCGAAATAGTCGGCGCTCACGCTGGAGAGTTGCGATGCTCAGATGTCTTGTCCGGCGATCTTCGCGGTGGGGGTCTGGCATTTCGGATACGCGTTCCTACATTGCGCAGACTGGTTGGAGGGCTACATGGATATCGCAGCGCTTTTGAGCGATCCGGCCGCGTGGGCGGCATTCCTCACGCTTGTTGTGATGGAGATCGTGCTTGGCATCGACAATCTCATCTTCATCTCGATCCTGTCGAACAAGCTGCCCGAGCAACATCGCGCCCGCGTACGCCGGATCGGAATCTCGCTGGCGCTGATCATGCGCCTGGTGTTGCTGTCGACTCTGGCCTTCATTGTCAGCCTGACAAAGCCGGTTTTCGAACTACCCTGGCAAGGGCTTCCGAACGCCTATGGCGAGCCCTCGTTCGAACTGATGTTCTCCTGGCGTGACCTGATCCTGATCGCTGGCGGCCTGTTCCTGGTCTGGAAGGCGACTCTGGAGATCCACGAGAAAGTCGATCCAGATGAAAAGCACGGTGCGGCCGACACAAAGGTCGTGGTGATCAACAATGTGGGTTCAGCCATATTCCAGATCATACTGCTGGACCTGGTGTTCTCGGTGGACTCGATCCTGACAGCGGTTGGCATGACCGACCACCTGCCGATCATGTTCGCTGCGGTGATCATTGCGGTCATCGTGATGTTGCTGGCGGCCGATCCCCTGGCGAACTTCATCAACGAGAACCCGACCGTCGTGATGCTGGCCCTCGGCTTCCTGCTGATGATCGGCGCCGTGCTGATTGCCGACGGCTTCGGCATCCACATTCCGAAGGGCTACATTTATGCCGCCATGGCCTTCTCGGCTCTGGTCGAAGGCTTGAACATGCTGTCGCGGCGCAGGAAGACTGCGGCAAACCCGAAGTCCCTGCACTGACCTTCTAGAGAAAACTGTAGGGATCGATGTCAATGACCACCCGGATCGCACCGGGTGGTCGAACCCTGGCGCGCCAGGCGGCCATATAGGCCGAAAGGTCGACGGCTCGGTCGGCCCGGACCAGGAAGCGCTTGCGCCGCCGGCCGCGGATCAGGCCCAGGGGCGCGTCGGCGGGACCATAGACCTCGACGCCCGGCGTGTTCGGCGCGGCCTCCGCCATCAGCCGCATGAACGCATCCAGCTGTGCGCCATCAGGGCCGGACGCGATCACGGCAGCCAGTCGGCCAAATGGCGGCAGGCCGGCCATCTCCCGCTCCGACATCTCGGCGGCCACGAACGCATCACGATCCTGGGCCTTCAGGGCCTGCATCACTGCGTGCTCCGGCGCATACGTCTGCAGCAGAGCCCGGCCCGGTCGGTCGCGTCGGCCCGCTCGCCCGGTGGCCTGGGCCAGCAGCTGATAGGTTCGCTCAGCGGCCCGCAGGTCGCCGCCGCGCAGGCCCAGGTCGGCATCCACGACGCCGACGAGGGTCAGGTTCGGAAAATTGTGGCCTTTGGCCGCCGCCTGGGTGGCCACCAGAATGTCGATCTCGCCTTCGGCCATGCTTTCGATCAGGCGGCGCGCTTCTCGAGCATCGAAAACGGTATCGGACGAGAAGACCGATATCCGCGCGTCCGGGAACAGCTCGCGGGCCTCCTCCTCGACCCGCTCGACCCCGGGGCCAATGGAGACCAGGCTGTCTTTCGCCCCGCAATGAGGGCAGGCCAGGGGCTTGGGCATCGAAAACCCGGTCAGATGGCAGACCAGCCGGCCCGTATAGCGGTGCTCCACCAGCCAGGAGTCGGTATCCGGCGCGGTCATCCGATCGCCGCAGACCTTGCAGAGCACCAGCGGCGCATAGCCCCGGCGGTTCAGGAACAACAACGACTGTTCGCCCCGCGCCCAGGTCTCCGCCATCGCCAGGCGCAGTGGCGGCGACAGCCAGCGGCCCGTGTCCGGCGGTGTTTCGCGAAGATCGATCAGGTCGATGTCCGGCAGCCGCGCCGTGCCATGCCGCGCCGACAGCTTCAACCAGCGATAGCGGCCCTGTTCCGCGTTGCGCAAGGTCTCAAGCGACGGTGTCGCCGAGGCCAGGATCACCCCGGCCTTTTCAATCCGCCCGCGCGCCACGGCCAGGTCGCGGCCCTGATAGATGAAACCCTGTTCCTGCTTGAACGAGGTGTCGTGTTCTTCATCGACGATGATCAGGGTCAGCTTGCGGAATGGCAGGAACAGGGCCGACCGTGCGCCCACCACAATCCGGCAGCGTCCGGTGGCGACGGCGTCAAACACCCGACGCCGGGCGGGTGGCGCCACATCCGAGTGCCACTCGCCCGGCTGGGCGCCGAACCGCACGGCGACCCGGGCGATCACTGCCTGGGTCAGGGCGATCTCTGGTAACAGGATCAGGACCTGGGCTTCGGTGTCTGTCGCCAGGGCCGTGGCGGCTGCTTCCAGATAGACCTCGGTCTTGCCAGACCCGGTTACGCCGTCCAGCAGGGCAACACTGAAACCCCCGGCGCGCGCCATGTCCGACAGCACCTCGGCGGCGGCGACCTGGCTGGCGTTCAGGGTTTCGCCACGCAAGCTCAAGTCCGGTGGATCGAAGCGGGCCTCGGCAGTGACCTGCTCCAACGCCAGCACCCCCTCGTCGAGGAGGCCTTTGACCACGCTGGACGAAACCCCGGCGGCGCGCGCCAGATCGGCCGACGCCAGAGATCCCGCTGTTGCCGCCTCAATCACCCGCGAGCGGGCCGCCGTCGGTCGCGACGGCAGGGTGCCCGTGGCGACCACGACCCGGGCCGGGCGCGGTCTGGGGGCCCGTGCCCCCCGCAGGGCGATCGCCAGGGGCTGGCCCGGCGTGTCCACAGCATAGCGCGCAGCCCACTGCACGAACTCCACGGTGCCGGGCGGCAGGGGCGGATCATCCAGCCGTTCGGCCACCGGTTTCAGGGGGCGATTGCCGCCGGCAGCATCGCGCGTCTCGACGACCACGCCACGCACCAGTCGCGGACCCAGCGGGACGGCCACATGGTCTCCCGCGCTCAGCACCATGCCTTCGGGCTCGGCGTAGTCGAACGCCTCCGGCAACGGCATGGGGATCAGGACTGAGGCGATTCGGCTCATGGACTGGGGCGCGTTTTGAGCTTCACGGCTTCGCAGCTACAAGCATCGCGAACAAGCCCGGAACCCAACAAATGCAGCTCTTCATCGACACCACCGACACTGCGGTCCTGAAAGACCTCGTCACCACAGGCCTGGTGGACGGGGTGACCACCAACCCGACCCTGATCGCCAAATCCGGGCGCAACATGCTGGAGGTGATCGCCGAGATCTGCGCTATCGTCGACGGTCCGGTCAGCGCCGAGGTCGCCGCCATGGATGTTACCGGCATGCTGGCCGAGGGCCGCAAGCTGGCAGGCATCGCCCCCAACATCGTGGTCAAGGTGCCGTTGACCCGCGAAGGCCTGACCGCGACAGCCGAATTTGCCGCCGAAGGCATCCAGACCAACGTCACGCTCTGCTTTTCCGCCGCCCAGGCGCTGATGGCCGCCAAGGCCGGCGCCACCTACATCAGCCCTTTCATTGGCCGTCTGGACGATCATGGCGCCAACGGTATGGACCTGATCACCGAGATCCGGGCCATCTATGACAACTATGATTTTGACACCGAGATCCTCGCGGCCTCGATCCGGACGCCACAGCATGTGACCGAGGCGGCCCTGGCCGGCGCCGACTGCGCCACCATCCCGCCGGACGTTTTTCTGGCGCTCTTCAAGCACCCGTTAACCGAACGCGGGCTCCAACAGTTCATGGCGGACTGGGCCAAGACCGGACAGTCCATCCTCTAGGGGTTTTTTGGCGCATGGACGGCTCACAGGGTGAATTCGGCTTCGAAGAGACCCCGTTGCAGCCGACGGCCGTGCGACGCTTCCTGTCGGATAATCCTGAATTTCTGCGGGCCGACGACGGCCTGCTGGCTGAACTGGGTCTGAAGGTGGCCCCGGGAAACGTGGTGGAGTTCGCGCCGGTGGCCCTGGCGCGCGTTCACGCCGCCCATCAGCGCGAGGCCGAGCAACGGCACCAGATTGAGGAAACCGCCCGCGCCAACTTCGCCGCGCAGGCCCAGACCCATGGTGCAGTGGTGGATCTGCTGGACGCCCGCAATCCGTCTGATCTGGCTCACCGGGTCAACGAACTGGCGCGGGCCCGGTTCGGCCTGTCCGCCGGGATCATAGCCCTGGAGAGCGAGGGGCTGCCGCCCGCGGGCTGGAAACACCTGGTTGAAGGTCAGGTCGATCTGATCCTGGATGGCTCGCACGCCCTGGCCCGCATGGGGTTTGCCCCGACCGCGCTTGGGCTGTTCGGCGCTGATACCGACGAGGTCCGCTCCATGGCCATGGTCCGCATGGCGATCTGGGAGCCGTCGTGCCGGGCCTTGCTGGCGTTCGGGTCACCAGACCCCGAGGGCTTTACCCCGGATATGGGCACCGAACTGGTCGCCTTCCTGGCGCGCGTCGTCGAGCGCACGGCCGAGCGCTGGCCACGGCTGTGAACGCCGAGTCGGCCCGGACGCTCTGGCTGGAGCATCTGGCCCACGAACGCCGCGCCTCGCCCCGCACGCTGGAAGCGTACGGCTTTGCGGCGGCCCGCTACATCGCCTTCCTGGAACGCCATCAAGGCGAGGCCGTCACAGTCAAATCGCTCTCGCTGGTCACCGCCGGAGAACTCCGCGCCTGGCTGGCGCACCTGCGGTCCGGCGACCATCCTTTGTCGCCCCGCTCGCTCAGCCAGGCCCTGTCGGCGATCCGGACGTTTCACAAGTTCCTCGACCGGCGGCTCGACGCGCCCAATCCCGCCATTGCGTTGGTGCGAGGTCCCCGCGTCAAACCCGGCGCCCCGCGCCCGATCACCGAGGATCAGGCCACTGGTTTGCTGGCTGAACCGGGCCTCGATCCGGACCGCGAAGACTGGGAGGCGGCCCGCGACGAGGCGGTGCTGACCCTGCTCTACGGCTGCGGCCTGCGAATTTCCGAGGGCCTGTCGCTCAAGCGTTCCGATGCGCCGCTGGGCGACATCCTGCGGATCACGGGCAAGGGCTCGAAGACGCGAATGGTCCCGGTGCTGCCGGCGGTACGCGAGGCCGTCGACGCCTATCTGGCCGAGGCACCTTTCGTGATGGCTCCCGATGCCCCGCTATTCCGCGCGAAACGCGGCGGCCCGCTCAGCCCGCGCCACGTGCAGGCGATGGTGCAACTGCTGCGAGGCCGGCTGGGCCTGCCCGCCAGCGCCACACCGCACGCCCTTCGCCACTCCTTCGCCACCCACCTGCTGGGCGCTGGCGCTGATCTGCGCTCGATCCAGGAACTGCTGGGCCACGCGTCCCTGTCGACGACCCAGCGCTATACCGAGGTCGATGCGGCGGCCTTGCTCAGCGCCTATTCGGCGGCGCACCCGCACGCGGAGGCCCGGGGGCTCAAACCCTCACAAACCGCATCCACGGGATGCCATCGTTCTCGCCGGTCTCGACGCAACGAAACCCCTCACGCACATAGAACGCGCGGGCACCAAGGTTGGCTGTCTGGCATTTCAGAGACAATCGCCCCCCTGCCGCCGCCAGCACGTGGTGCAGCAGTCTCTTGCCGATTCCGCGACCGCGTTCGGTCACGTATAGCGAATGCAGGAAGTCCTGTGGGCGGTAGAGCGCCGCGACGCCGACGATCCGCTCGCGGTCCACGGCGACAAAGATGTCCTCCTCACGCGCCGCGTTGAGGAAGTCGGCCTGGCTGTGCCGATCCGACGGCAGCCAGGTGAAGGTGTCGCTGAGGACACGCACATAGATCCTGGCGCAGTCGACCAGTTCGTCGGGCCGCGCCCGTCGCAGGACCAGTCCGTCCGGCGAACCTGTCAGGCCTGCATGGTCCAACCTTCGACTCCCATGGCCGCCTGGCGCAGCGCCTCCGAGCGGGTCGGGTGCGGATGGCAGACGCGGGCGATATCCTCGGACGCGGCCCGGAACGCCATGGCCACGCAGTATTCGCCGATCATTTCGCCCACCTGGGGCCCGATCATGTGAACGCCCAGCACCTCGTCGGTGGCCGCATCGGCCAGCACCTTCACGAAGCCGTCGGTCTCGTGGTTGATCTTGGCGCGGCTGTTGGCGCTGAAGGGGAACTTACCCGTCTTGTAGGCGCGGCCTTCATCTTTCAGCTGCTCTTCGGTCTTGCCCACCCAGGCCACCTCGGGTGCCGTGTACACGACGCTTGGCACCAGATTGTAGTCCACGTGGGCATACTTGCCGGCGATCAGTTCGATGCAGGCGACGGCGTCCTCCTCGGCCTTATGGGCCAGCATCGGTCCCAGGATCACATCGCCCGTGGCCCACACCCCGGGTGCGGTCGTCTTGAAGTGATCCGTCGGGATGAAGCCGCGCTTGTCGAGTTCAATGCCGACGCTCTCCAGCCCCAGGCCTTCCGTGTAGGGGCGGCGTCCGATGGCCAACAGGACGTAGTCGGCATTGATCATTTCCGCCGGGCCACCGGCGACCGGCTCGCAGGTCAGGGACACGCCCTTTTTCGTGGTCTTAGCGCCGGTGACCTTGGACCCCAGCTTGAAGACGATGCCCTGTTTGGTCAGCACCCGTTGGAAAGCCTTGGCGACCTCGGCATCCATGCCGGGCGTGATGCGATCCAGATATTCCACCACCGTCACCTTGGCGCCCAGCCGTCGCCAGACCGAGCCCAGCTCCAGGCCGATGATGCCAGCGCCGATGACGACCAGGTGTCCGGGAACTTCCGGCAGGGTCAGGGCGCCGGTGGAATCGACGATCCGCTGCTGGTCGACGGTCACGCCCGGCAGGCTGGACGGCTCGGATCCCGTGGCGATCACGATGTTTTTCGCTTCGAGTGTGGTCCTGGAACCGTCTTCGGCGGTGACTTCGACCTTGCCGGTCCCGACGATCTTGCCGGCGCCCTTGATCCAGTCGGCCTTGTTCTTCTTGAACAGGAACTCGATGCCCTTGGTCAGGGCGGCCACGGAGTCAGCCTTCTGGGCCATCATTTGCGGCAGGTTAAGCCGGGGCGTCACCTCGATGCCCAAGGTGGCAAACTCGGTATTGGCCGCTGAATACAGCTCCGAGGCATGCAGCAAAGCCTTCGAGGGCATGCAGCCGACGTTCAGGCAAGTGCCCCCCAGCGTCACCCGTTTCTCGACGCAGGCCACCGTCATGCCAAGCTGCCCCGCGCGGATCGCTGCATTGTAGCCGCCAGGGCCACCGCCGATGATGATCACGTCGTAGGGAGTGTCAGCCATTTTGCGCCTGAGCCTTCAGATGGGCGGGAAAACGAGGTCGGGAAACGTGCAGGTCGTTCGCTAAAGCCATGCTTTACACGTTGGTCCAATCGAATACTTCTAGGGTTTCGACCCTGAGGAAGTCTCGCAGATTGGCGCTGACGACCGACCAGCCGCGGTTCATGGCTTGCCCGGCGATCATCAGATCATGGGCACCGATCGCCACACCACGCCGACGCATGGCCCGGCGAATCTGCGCTGCGACGAGGCCATCGGCATAGGTCCAGTCGATAATCTCCAGCGTGTCCAGAAACCGCTGCACGGGCGGCTCATGAACTTCCGGACGCAGGCTGATCAGAGCGCCGTACATCAGCTCGTAAGCTGCGACACTGCAGGTCACCAGTCGGTCACCACGATCCACGGCCTCGTCATAGCAGGCGCGCACTCGCGGCTGGCGACCGTTGACCAGATCAACCATCACATTGGTGTCGAGACTGAGGATCAATCTAGCGTCAGCTCTTCGATCATCGGCTGTGGCGGATAGTTCAGCTGTTCGTTGCCCCGAAGCCGATCAATTTCATCCCATAGTGCCGGCCCGCACTTTGGCGCAGCGTCGGAGGTCAGAACGACCCGGTCGCCTTCCCGTTCGATCCGCACTTCCAGGCCCTCAAATCGGAAAGCCTTTGGCAACCGGACAGCTTGACTGCCGCCGTGGCTGAAGAGCTTCGCTTTCTGGTGCTTACCCATGACAGCCCTCCGTATCTATACGTAGTAGATACGCCTGTGATGCGCTTTTTGCAAGCCAGCCTACACGTCCAGCAGCAGCCGCTGCGGATCTTCCAGCGCGTCCTTGACGTGGACCAGGAAGGTCACCGCGCCCTGGCCATCCACGACGCGGTGGTCGTAGCTGAGCGCCAGATACATCATCGGCCGGATCACGATCTGGCCGCCGACCACCATGGCCCGGTCCTGGATCTTGTGCATGCCCAGGATGCCCGACTGCGGCGCGTTCAGGATCGGCGTCGACATCAGCGAGCCATAGACCCCGCCGTTGGAGATGGTGAAGGTGCCGCCCTGCAGGTCTTCCAGCGCCAACTGGCCATCGCGGGCCTTGCGGCCGAGTGCGCCGATTTCCTTCTCCACCCCGGCCAGGCTCAGCAGATCGGCATCGCGCACCACCGGCGTCACCAGGCCCTTCTCGGTGCCGACGGCGACAGAGATGTCGTAGTGGTTCTTGAAGATGATATCGGTACCGTCGATCTCGGCGTTGACCTCGGGCACCTGTTTCAGGGCGTGGACGACGGCCTTCACGAAGAAGCCCATGAAGCCCAGCTTCACGCCGTGACGCTTTTCGAACAGGTCCTTGTTCTGGGTGCGGGCGGCCATGACGGCGCTCATGTCCACCTCGTTGAAGGTGGTCAGCATGGCCGCCGCGTTCTGGGCCTCTTTCAAGCGGCGCGCGATGGTCTGGCGCAGGCGGGTCATCTTCACCCGCTCCTCACGCTCATGGATCGCGCGCGGTGCGGCTGGCGCAGCGGCCAGCACAGGTGCCTTGGCGCGGGCCTCGAGGGCCGCCAGCGCGTCGCCCTTGGTCACCCGGCCATCCTTGCCGGTGCCTGGAATTGCGGCGGGCGAGAGGTTGTTTTCCGCAGCGATCCGCTGGGCAGAAGGGGCAAGCACAGGTTCGGCGACAACCTTGGCCACGGGTGCAGGCCTCGCGGGTTCAGCCTTGGGCGGGACCACAGCCTTTGGCGCGGCCGCAACAGCGCCTTCGGTGATCTTGCCGAGCAGGGCTCCGGGCTCGACCGTCGCGCCTTCCTCAGCCGCAATTTCGGAGAGGACCCCGTCCATTGGCGCGGCGACCTCAAGGCTGACCTTGTCGGTTTCCAGCTCGACCAGGATTTCGTCCTTGCGCACCGCATCGCCGGCCTTCTTGGCCCAGCGCGCCACCGTCGCTTCGGTGACGGACTCGCCCAGGGCGGGGGTCATGATGTCGGCCATTGGGGGGTAGGCTCCTTGAGATCGTCGTCAGGTTCAGGCGAAGGCTTCGGTCAGGAACGTCTCGAGTTCCTTCAGGTGGCGGCTCATCAGGCCGGCGGCGGTGGAGGCCGAGGCCGGGCGACCCACATAGCGGGCACGTTTGGCCTTGATACTCATCCGTTCCAGGGTCAGTTCCAGCCAGGGGTCGACGAACTGCCAGCCGCCCATGTTCTTGGGTTCTTCCTGGCACCAGACCAGTTCGGCGTTCTTGAAGCGCTTCAGCTCGTTGGTCAGCGACTTCAGCGGCCACGGATAGAACTGTTCCAGCCGCAGGATGTAGACATCCTGGCGACCACTTTTGACCCGCTGCTCGATCAGGTCAAAATAGACTTTTCCGGAACAGACGATGACGCGCTTGATCTCGGCGTCGGGCACCAGGGTGACCCCGCCGACGTCGCAGCCGGCCTCCGCGCCATCGATCATTACCCTATGGAACCCTGTGCCGGAGGTCATGTCGGCCAGGGTCGAGACGGCGCGCTTGTGCCGCAACAGGCTCTTTGGGGCCATCACGATCAGGGGTTTGCGATATTCCCGCAGCAGCTGGCGGCGCAGGGCGTGGAAATAGTTGGCCGGGGTGGTGACGTTCACCACCTGCATATTGTCCTCGGCGCAGAGCTGCAGGAAGCGCTCCAGACGGGCGGACGAGTGTTCCGGACCCTGGCCCTCGTAGCCGTGCGGCAGCAGCAGGACCAGGCCGCTCATCCGCAGCCACTTGCGTTCGCCGGAACAGATGAACTGGTCGATGACCACCTGGGCACCGTTCACGAAGTCGCCGAACTGGGCTTCCCAGATGGTCAGGGTGTCCGGGTCGGTCAGCGAAAAGCCGTACTCAAAGCCCAGCACCGCCTCTTCCGACAGGGCCGAGTCCAGCGCCTCGAAGTGGGCCTGCGCGGGGCTGAGGTTCCGCAGTGGGAAGTAAGTCTCCTCGGTCTTCTGGTCGACCAGGCCCGAGTGTCTATGGCTGAACGTGCCGCGCACGCTGTCCTGACCCGAGAGGCGCACGGGATAGCCCTGGTCCAGCAGGGTGGCGAATGCCAGCGATTCACCGGTCGCCCAGTCAATGCCCACGCCGGTCTCGATGGCCTCGCGGCGACCGGCGATCACCCGCTCCACGGTCTTGTGGACCGTCACGTGTTGCGGGATCGTGGTCATCTTGCGACCCAGATCGGTGAGCTTTTGCTTCGACACGCCGGTGGCGTGGCGCTCTTCGCCGGCAGGCAGTTTGAGGCCCGACCACTTGCCATCCAGCCAGTCGGCCTTGTCGGCGTGATAGGCCTTGCCGCCATCGAACTCCGCGTCGAGGAAGGCGTCGAACTCGCCGATCCAGCCCTCAACATCGGCCTGAGTGCAGACGCTCTCGCCCACCAGGCGTTGGGCATAGAGGTCGCGAACGGTCGGGTGGCCCTTGATCTTGGCGTACATCAGCGGCTGGGTCATCGTCGGGTCGTCGCCCTCATTGTGACCGAAGCGCCGATAGCAGAACATGTCGATGACCACGTCCTTGCCGAACAGCTGGCGGTACTCGGTGCCCACCTTGGCGGCGAAGGTCACGGCCTCGGGGTCGTCGCCGTTGACGTGGAAGATCGGCGTCTCGACCATCAGGGCCACGTCGGTCGGATAGGGCGACGAGCGGCTGTTCTTGGGGCTGGTGGTGAAGCCGATCTGGTTGTTGACCACGAAATGCATGGTCCCGCCGACGCCATAGCCGCGCAGGCCTGACAGGGCGAAACACTCCGGCACCACGCCCTGGCCGGCGAACGCGGCATCGCCATGCAGCAGCAGCGGCATCGCATGACCGCGCCCGGCATCCGGCTGTTCGCGCAGGGTGAACGCCTGCTTGGCCCGGACCTTGCCGATCACCACCGGATTGACGATTTCCAGATGGCTGGGGTTGGCGGTCAGCGACAGGTGTACGCTGTTGCCGTCAAACTCGCGGTCCGACGAGGCGCCCAGGTGATATTTGACGTCGCCGGAACCCTGCACGTCGCTGGGCAGGGACGAGCCGCCCTGAAACTCGTGGAAGATCACGTGGTAGGGCTTGCCCATCACGGCGGCCAGCACGTTGAGGCGCCCGCGATGCGGCATGCCGATGACGATGTCTTTGACGCCCATCGCGCCGCCGCGCTTGATGATCTGCTCCAGCGCCGGGACCATGGCCTCGCCGCCGTCGAGGCCGAAGCGTTTGGTGCCCGGGAAACGCCGGTGCAGGAACTGCTCGAAGCCTTGCGTCTCGATCAGTTTCTTGAGGATCGCGACCTTGCCTTCAGGCGTGAAAACAATCTCCTTGTCGCGGCCTTCGATCCGCTCCTGCAGCCAGGCCTTTTCCTTGGGATCGGTGACGTGCATGTACTGCACGCCGACATTGCCGCAGTAGGTGCGGCGCAGGATCGCCAGGATCTCGCGAACCGTCGCCGTCTCAAGGCCCAGCACGAAGTCCAGGAAGATCGACCGGTCGAAATCCGGTTCGGCGAAGCCATAACTGCCGGGATCCAGCTCGGAGGCGTCGCCCGGCGTGGTCGCCAGGCCCAGCGGGTCCAGATTGGCCTTCAGATGCCCCCGCATCCGATAGGCGCGGATCATCATGATGGCGCGCAGGCTGTCCAAGGTGGCGGCGCGAACCTCGTCCACTGAAGCGGTAGGCTTGCGGGCTTCAAGGGTCTTGCCGACCTTGGCCTCCACGGCGGGCCAGAGTCCGTCGATGGCTGACAGCCAATCCGGGCGCGGACCGGCCACGGCGGGACGGGACCAGGCTGGCTTTTCCGCCGCGCGCTTGACCTCCGCGGCGCCATCCAGGAGCGTGGCGAAGAACGCCTGCCACGACGGCTCGACCGAACCGGGGTCCATCGACCACCGGGCATAGAGGTCTTCGACGAAGGCCGCATTGCCGCCGTAGAGAAAGGAAGTCTCGGCCAGAACGTCGTTGATCAGGCCCGCGTCGTCCGCCATGTCGTTCGCCTTCCGGGCCGCAGCCACGGACTTCGAAAGAAGGAGCCGAGCGCGACCGCCCTAAACCAGGTTTTGCGCCTAAGCGCCCTTCAAGACCTCAAGCAGGGTCGTTCCGAGGGCCGCCGGCGAGGGAGACACGCGGATGCCCGCAGCCTCCATCGCAGCAATCTTGTCCTCTGCGCCGCCCTTACCGCCCGAAATGATGGCGCCAGCATGACCCATGCGCCGACCGGGAGGCGCGGTGCGCCCTGCTATGAAGCCGACCATTGGCTTCTTGTTTGGTGAATTCTTGATGAATTCAGCCGCATCTTCTTCGGCAGAGCCGCCGATTTCGCCGATCATGATGATCGACTCGGTCTCCGGGTCCTTCAGGAACATGTCGAGCATGTCGATGAACTCGGTGCCTTTCACAGGGTCGCCGCCGATGCCGACGGCTGTCGTCTGACCCAGGCCCACCTGGGTGGTCTGGAACACAGCTTCGTAGGTAAGGGTGCCCGAGCGCGAAACAACACCCACCGAGCCCTTGCGGAAGATGTTCCCCGGCATAATGCCTATTTTGCACTCATTGGGGGTGAGCACGCCGGGGCAATTGGGCCCGATCAGCCTGGATTTCGAGCCTGAGAGCGAACGCTTCACCCGGACCATATCGGCCACCGGGATGCCCTCGGTGATGCAGATGATCAGGCCGATCTCGGCGTCGATGGCTTCGAGGATCGAATCCGCCGCGAAGGCAGGCGGCACATAGATGACGCTGGCGTCGGCCCCGGCCTCACGGACCGCCTCGCCTACCGAGTTGAACACCGGCAGGCCGATGTGCGTGGTGCCGCCTTTGCCGGGCGTGACCCCGCCGACCATCTTCGTCCCATAGGCGATGGCCTGTTCCGAGTGGAACGTACCTTGAGCACCGGTGATGCCCTGGCAGATGACGCGGGTGTTTTTGTTGATCAGGATGGACATGGTTCAGGCAGCGCCCCGCACGGCTTTGACGATTTTCTCGGCGCCGTCCGAGAGGTCGTTGGCGGCGATGACGTTCAGGCCGCTCTCGTTGATGATCTTCTTGCCGAGCTCGGCGTTGGTGCCTTCCAGGCGCACCACCAGGGGGACGCTCAGGCCTACCTGCTTGACCGCGGCCACCACGCCCTGGGCCAGCACATCGCAGCGCGCGATGCCACCGAAGATGTTGACCAGGATGCCCTTCACGTTGGGGTCGGCCATGATGATCTTGAACGCCGCCGTGACCTTGGCCTCGTCGGCCCCGCCGCCGACGTCGAGGAAGTTGGCGGGCTCGGCCCCGTACAGCTTGATGATGTCCATGGTGGCCATGGCCAGGCCCGCGCCGTTGACCATGCAGCCGATCTCACCGTCGAGGGCGATGTAGGAGAGGTCGTACTTCGACGCCTCGATCTCCTTGGGATCTTCCTCGGTCTCGTCGCGAAGCGCCACGATGTCCTTGTGGCGGTAGAGGGCGTTGCTATCGAAGCTGATCTTGGCGTCCAGCACCCGCAGGTGGTCATCCGCCGTCACGATCAGCGGATTGATCTCCAGCATCGACATGTCCTTGTCGACGAACGCCGTATAGAGCTGGCCCAGCAGCACAGCGGCTTCCTTGGCCAGTCCGCCGGTCAGGCCCAGAGCGCCGGACAGGGTGCGCGCGTGGTGCGGCCAGACGCCCGTGGCCGGGTCGATGGAGAAGGTGATGATCTTCTCGGGGGTCGAATGGGCGACCTCCTCAATGTCCATGCCGCCTTCGGTGGAGGCCACCACGGACCCCCGGGAGGTCTCGCGGTCCACCAGCAGCGACAGGTAGAATTCCTTGGCGATCGCCGCGCCTTCTTCAATGTAGAGGCGGTTGACCTGCTTGCCCTTGGGGCCTGTCTGGTGCGTCACCAGCACCCGGCCCAGCATCTCGGCGGCGTTGGTCTTGACGTCCTCGGCGGACTTGACCACCCGGACCCCGCCCTTGGCGTCGGCACCGAGGCCTTCGAAGCGCCCCTTGCCGCGCCCGCCGGCGTGGATCTGGGACTTCACGACGAAAACCGGACCCCCCAGCTTGGCGGCGGCGTCGACCGCTTCGGCGACCGTGAAGGCGGCATATCCGCGCGGGACGGCCACACCGAACTCTGCGAGGACGGCTTTGGCTTGATGTTCGTGAATGTTCATGAGGCCTTGGGGTCGGCTGCCGACGTGCTCACCTGCACGGCGAGTGACGCGGCTTATAGGCGCCGCGCCAGCCGATGACAACCGCGTGAGGGCGGCAAATCCGGCCTCGCGCGAACCTTGCTCACTTAGGGGAATGCGCACCTATCCGAAGAACATCATCCA
>JANNFM010000378.1:0-1559 GCA_031379795.1 Alphaproteobacteria bacterium | reverse complement strand
GTCAAAATCCGCCATCGCCGCTTGGTCCGAAGTAAGTTGGTAGGTTTACAGATTGTTAGATGGCGGTTAGAGTTGACCGCAGATTGGGGATATCATCATGCCGCTGCCAGTAGAGCAATTCGATGAACCGATCGACGTGGCAAGGCTTCTTGCGAAGGGGCTGCAGCGGCGCCCGGACGATGTGGCATTGATCTCCGCCGAGGGCGGCCGGAGTTGGCGCGAGCTTGATCGCGCAAGCGAATACTATGGAGCCAATCTCCTGGCACTCGGACTGAAGTCCGGTGACCGTGTCGCTTCACTCATGCCCAATTGCGCTGCGCTGGTGATCCACTATCTCGCGTGCTTCAAGACTGGGATCGTCGCAACCCCGCTGAACTTTCGCTACACACCCTTGGAAATCGACTACGCATTAAAAAAATGCGGGGCCAGCGCGCTTCTTGCGCATTGCTCGCGTGATATCGATATAGCCGCCTCCAGGCAGGCAGCGGAATTGCCCTTCGGAGTGATCAGCTACGGCTCCGAGGATCGACGCAGCCACAGCTTCGAAGCACTTGTCGAACGCCCAGCGCAAATTGCAGGACTGACATTGCCCGCATCGGCTGATCCGGCCATTATTCTTTTCACGTCCGGCAGCACTGGACCCGCCAAGGGCGTGACCCACAGTTTCGCGACGCTCGGCTGGATGATCGCCAACTTTGTGCACGGGTGCCATACCACGCCAGATGACACCGTCATGATCAGTGGTTCGTTGTCTCACATCGGTGCATTTCAGGATTGCTTCATGGGAATGGCAGCTGGCGCGCGGGTTGTCATTCCCCGTAATTTTGATGCCGACGGCCTCTTACCAATGCTACGGCTGCATCGACCTACAATTTTCTTGGCCCTGCCCATAACCCTTTTTGGGCTGATTCGAGACCCCCGCACGACGCAAGACGATCTGGTCTCACTCAGACTTTGCGGCGCGGGCGGCGACAAGGTACCGACAGAATTGGAGCACGAGTACAAGTCAGTAACCGGCCAATCAATCAACGAGATTTACGGCATGACGGAGTTCGGTGTCGCCACCATGAGTCCACCTGATGGGCACGTCAAGATCGGCTCTATCGGGCGCGCGATCGAGGGCTATCGCTTGTCGATCAGAGGCAATGACGGCTGCGAGGTCGCGGACGGCGCTGAGGGACGCCTATGGATAAAGTCTCAGTGTAACATGACCGGCTATTGGGAAGACCCCGAGGCAACCGCAGCGACAATCAAGGATGGCTGGCTCGACACTGGTGATGTGGTTAAGATCGACGCGGAAGGTTACGTTTGGTTCTGTGGCCGCCAAAAGCAGATGATCATTCATGATGGCTCGAACATCAGCCCACAGGAGGTTGAGGACGCCCTTCTGGAACACCCCGCCGTGGCGATGGCCGGAGTCGTCGGTGTTTACGATCTCGTCCACGGCGAGAATGTCCGCGCATTCATAACACTGAAGCCCGGTGTCGTTGCGGTTACTCTCGAAGACGTAATTGATTTCGCCCGCACACGCGTCGGCTACAAGGCTCCGGAGGAGATCA
>JANNFM010000350.1:0-3830 GCA_031379795.1 Alphaproteobacteria bacterium | reverse complement strand
GCAGGTGCCGACGCCTCGCCAAGGACTTCGAGGCCACCGTCGAGAGCGCCGTCGCCTGGGTCTATATCGCCCACATCCGACGCCTCACACGCCGACTCGTCAGACCCTGAAATCCACTCACGGAGTTATGAGTCAGACTCTTAGAAACCAGTCGTCTCACGCGGCTTGAATCTATCCGACGGATCGCGGTGGAGGGCCAGGCTGACTGCGGCCTGTCGGCGTCTGGCGTCATGGCCAAAAATGAAAGCGCGGCCGCCCCCGGGGATGGGAGGCGACCGCGCCGTTGGAAAGTCGTTCCCGTTGCCCGCGACCGGCCAGACCGGCGGCGGACAACGGGACAAGGTCGCTAGAACGTCGCCGACACTTCCAGACCCCAGCTGCGTCCGGGCGTGATCGTGCTGGCCCCAAACAACGGGGCGATCAGGATCGCAGCTTCACGCCGCCAGCCGGTCAGGTTCCGACCAAACAGCGTCGCCTTGTAGTTTTCGTAGGTGTAGCTCACAGACGCTGACAGGTCGGTGTGGGATTTCGTGAAGGCGAGGCTCGTATTGTAGATGTCGCCATAGACGGAATCTACCCATGTGACCTTGGAGCCCAGCGACAGGTCACCCGGTCCGATTGGCACCGTATAGCTTGCCGAACCGCCCGCCGTGAACTTGGGCGCATTCCGCGGCTCTAGAAACGTTGCGTTCACAATCGGCACGGCTCCGGCCTTGTTGCCGGGGAAGCCGATCAGCAGATTTGTATACTTGGCATCGAGATAGCCGAACGATGCGGCCAAGCTGAGTTGGTCGTTGACGACCCACTGCAGTTCGCCCTCCAGGCCTTGGTACCGAGCCCCGCCGACATTGGTAAACAGGGTGACAACCGTGTTCGTCGTCTTATCAAAGACGATGGCCGATTCCTGCTTGTTGGCGAAATCGTTGCGGAAGGCGGCGACATTGAGTTGCACGCGGTTATCAAAGAACTGCCCCTTCATGCCCAGTTCATAGGATTTCGCCGTCTCAGGGTCATACTGGTTCTGAAGGAAATCCTGGGTGTTCTGATTGACGCCAAAGAAGCCGCCCGAGTGCCAGCCTTCAGAATAAGACCCGTACAGAAGGATGTCCGGGGTCACTTTGTAAGACAGCGCCGCCATCGGCGTGGTCTGTTTCCAGCTGTTCTGCAGGGTGACGCTATCCGGGAAGGCAAAAACAGCGACCCGAGCCAAGGGCGTCTGATACGCTTGGTAGCCCGTGAAGGTCTTCTGCTCCCAAGTATACCTCACGCCGACGGTCAAGGTGAGTTTCGGCAGGAACTCCCAGTCCGCATGGGCAAACCCGGCGACGGATTCAGTGTGCTGATCCTCAAAGAGTTTGGCGACCAGCTTTGCGCCGTAAGGACCGTTTACCGCTGCGTCGCAACGCACCCGACCAAACACAGCCTGCAATCCAGGCGTTGTGCGCGGCGCGTTACAGGCCTGAGCCGGATTACTGAAGCCCGTCGCCGTGGCGAGCGCAGGGTTGAGCCAGACATTTCGAGCCAGGCTATAGCCGCCAAGGTTATCGACAAATTCCCAGAAATCGCCGCTCGTCACCCAGTTGCGGTCAAATTTGCTGTCGTAGTAGAACCCGCCCGCGACGAACGAAATCTTGCCCATCGACGTATCCCAGTCGCCCTCCACACGCAGTTCCTGGCTGAACTGATCAAAGTCGGCGTCGGTCGCGATATTGATGAAATCCGTGCTCGAACCGTCAAAATCCTCGGACGCCAGTTCATGCTGCTTGCGGTAACCCGTCACCGACACGAGCCGGAGATTATCATTCAGCTTGGCCGCAAGGTTCAGTGTGTAGGCGGACGTCTGCACAGAGCCGGGGCTGGGGAAGTTGGGGCTGATGGTCTTGGCGATCGAAAGATCCGTTCGGGCCGGAACGTTCGTCCCGCCGAACAGTCCAGGCAGGAACGTGCTGAGCGTGCCGCCCGGACCTTGCGATGAGCCCGGGGTGTTGAAGTCGCTTGGGCCGGTTCCGAGAGGCAGGACACCTGCGCCAACGTTGTAGTTGCCGATAAAGGCTCCGCCCTGGCTTTTGTCGTCAAACTTCTCGACGGTCAGCAAGGCTTCGATCTTGTCGTTTGGCGTGTACTTCAGCACGACGCCGTAGTTGTTGTAGTCTTTCTGTGGTTGGTTGATGTTCAGAAAAGTGTTGCGCAGGTATCCGTCACGATTGGCGGAGAAAAAGAACACCTTGGCTGCCAGCACATCCTTGATGATTGGGGCGTTGAGAACGCCTCGGAATTCCTGATTGTTCCATTTGCCAGTGGTGTATTGGACTTTCGCGCCCCATTCCCCGGTGGGCTGGGTGCGAACAACACTGAGTGCGCCGCCAACGGTGTTGCGTCCAAACAGTGTGCCCTGCGGGCCACGTAGAATTTCGACGCGTTCAACGTCGAAGTTCTCTACGATCTGGCCAGGCAGGGATCCGAGAAAAATGCCGTCGATGAACACACCGATCGGTGAGTCGATCGAGTTGTCGTCGGTGCGTGAGGGGCTGATGCCGCGGATGTTGATGCTGGGCGAATTCGCGCGCTGATATATAGAGTCGATGCGCACGTTCGGCGTGAAGGCGACGATGTCTCGAATATCGCGCACGTCGGCCGAGTTAAGCTGCTTTGTGATCGCCGTAATGGCGACCGGGACGTTCTGGACAGACTCACCCTTTGACCGTGCAGTGACCACAACCTCTTCAATTCGATTGCCGACTGCTGTATCGGCGCCCGCCGACTGCGCGGCGGCCTCGCCGGCTGACACGAGAAGCGCCGGCAACGCCAAGACTGCGGCGCTTGCGGTCGCTGCCATCAACCTACGACGGCGCGAGATAGGATGTATCATTGCATAGACTCCCCTTTGTTCCTGGGCGGTCTGCAAGGCGCGACAGTACTGGATTGTCTCCAATATCTGAACGGGTGCCTACGCTACCCTGACATCACTCTGGGGCTAGGGTCGGAAAGTGGAAGCTAGCGGAATCGCTAGTTCTGCCACCCCGTGTAGTGGCCACTTACGCAACGGCGCGGATCATACCCATCTGCGAGGCGACGGCCGCCGCGCGAGTGCGGTTGTTCACGCCAAGTTTTGCCACCGCGCTCTCGACGTGGAACCGGGCCGTGGACGGGGATCGGCCGATCAACTCGGCGATATCGGCGTCAGTCTTGCCCATCGCCACCCAGGTCAGGCACTCAAGTTCACGGTCGCTCAGCGAGACGTGTGGCAGGGCCATCGAATCCGGACGCTCGCGATAGACATGGCCCATGAACAGGTGCGCCGCGAGGCGCAGGTCATTGGAATAGGTCGCCAGGATCCAGTCGACGTCCACCTCGCTGTTTTTCGCCACCCAGCCCACCGCGCCGACGCGGGACAAGGGCATATGAACCGGCACCGTCACGCCCCCGACGATGCCACGCTCGCTCGTTCCCCGCTTGAAGGAGTCCAGCTGATTGTCCCAGGGGAATCCGGACTCCAGGACCTTGGCCACGCGCCATGCGAAAGGATCGATGGAAATCCTGCAGGCCTGGGCGATCGGGCAAATCGCGTGTCCAGGCCCGGATCCGATGTTGGTATCCAGCACCGTTGGCCGACCAAACAATTCGCCGAAACCCCCGTTGATGCTGGTGCGCCAGACCTTGGCGGTGAAGTCCTCGACCACGCCGGGCATGTCCAGCCCGATGGCCTCACCGATCGCAACCAGCGGCAAGGCGGCCGCGGCCATGCTTGTGGCATCGCCGACCGCATTGACGTGACACCTGAGAGAAACCTTCGGCATGGACGTCACTCCCCTTGTTCGCCCCTCTTTCGG
>JANNFM010000340.1:0-16696 GCA_031379795.1 Alphaproteobacteria bacterium | reverse complement strand
CGACGGACTTCACATCGCCGGCACCCAGCGCCACCGCCATCGGCAGTGTGATACCTTCGATGGCCAGCACGCCATCCTCGACACCCAGTTCCTTGCGCTTGCCGTCCAGTTCAGCGGTTTCGCGGTCCAGATAGTCCTGCGCGCGGGCCTGAATTTCGGCACCGGTCTCTTCGTCGAAGCCTTCGATGGAAGCAACTTCCGACACATCCACATAGGCCACGTCTTCGACCGTGGCGAAGCCTTCGGTGACCAGCAGCTGGGCGATCACCTCGTCCACGTCCAGGGCTTCCTGGAACAGCGACGTGCGCTCGGCGAACTCGCGCTGGCGGCGCTCGCTCTCCTGGCTCTCGGTCATGATATCGATTTGCCAACCGGTCAGCTGGCTGGCGAGGCGCACGTTCTGGCCGCGACGACCGATGGCCAGCGACAGCTGCTCGTCCGGCACGACCACTTCGACCCGCTCGTCTTCCTCGTCCATCACCACCTTGGAGACTTCCGCGGGAGCCAGGGCGTTGACGATGAACGTGGCCTCGTCCTGACTCCACTGGATGATGTCGATCTTTTCGCCCTGCAGCTCGGCCACCACCGCCTGCACGCGCGATCCGCGCATGCCGACGCACGCGCCGACCGGATCGATGGAACTGTCGTTGGAGATCACGGCCATCTTGGCGCGGCTGCCCGGGTCGCGGGCAACAGCGCGGATCTCGATGACGCCGTCGTAGACCTCCGGCACTTCCTGGGCGAACAGCTTGGCCATGAAGCCACCATGCGCACGCGACAGCAGGATCTGCGGACCCTTGGTCTCACGGCGGACGTCATAGATGTAGCAGCGGCAGCGGTCGCCGATGTTGAAGTTCTCGCGCGGGATCGACTGATCGCGACGCATGATGCCTTCGCCGCGCCCCAGATCGACGACGACATTGCCGTATTCGACCCGCTTGACCGTGCCGCTGACGATCTCGCCGACGCGGTCCTTGTATTCCTCGAACTGGCGCTCGCGCTCGGCGTCACGCACCTTGCCCATCACCACCTGGCGGGCCATCTGGGTCTGGACCCGACCGAACTCGAAGGGCGGCAGGATTTCGTCGTAGGTGTCGCCGATCTTGGCGGTCTTCTCGCGACGCAGCGCATCGGCCAGGCGCATGATGCCGGGGGGCTCTTCGATGGGCAGCTCTACGCCCTCATCATCCACTCCGCCGCCGAACACGGCGTCGTCGGCGACCACGGTGATCACCCGCTTGATGGTGGTCTCGCCGGTCTTGGGATCGATATTGACCCGGATGTCGTGCTCGGCGCCGTAACGCGAGCGCGCGCCCTTCTGGATCGCTTCCTCGATCGCCTCGATGACGATCTCCTTGTCGATCGATTTTTCGCGGGCCACAGCCTCGGCGATCTGCAGAAGTTCAAGCCGGTTGGCGGAAATGCCGGTGAGGCTCATGAGAATTCCTTCTTATTCGGTCGTCAGTTGGTGTTCAGACATCTGGCCTTCGGCAGCCAGACGGGCCGCGCGAATGTCGGCGCCCCGCTTCATCAATTCATCGGTCAGGACCAGCTTGGCCTCAAGGATCCAGGCGAACGGCACCATCACGGTCTCGTCCTCGCCTTCCAGGTCCAGCGCCACCTGATCGCCTTCGATCCCGGCCAGTTCGCCCCGGAACCGCTTGCGGCCCTCGGCCAGCCGGTCCAGTTCAATCTTGGCCTCGTGGCCCTCATAGGTGGCGAAATCGGCCAGCCGCGTCAGCGGACGATCCACGCCGGGGGACGAGACCTCCAGGGTATATTCACCGCTGATGGGATCGGCGGCGTCCATGATTTCGGATATCGCCCGCGACAGCCGGGCGCAGTCCTCGACCACCATGTCGCCGTCCGACTGACGCTCGGCCATGATCTGCAACCGGCGCGTCTCGGCGCCACCCATCAGGCGCAGGCGCACGATGGCGTAGCCAGCCGCCTCGGCCACAGGGTCGAGCAGCTCCAGCAGGTTCAGGTCTTCCGCGGTCTTCCCACGCATGGGAACTCCAGGCCTCCGGCAAAGAAAAGAGCGGCCGGGCCGAAGCCCGCCGCTCGTAGGCGCTTTACAGCGCAAACGGACGATGTTGAGGGGGTTATAGCGGGTAGCGAGGGCTTTGTCAGCCCCCTTGCGACTCGGCATCAGATGCTGAGATCGTGCCCCTGCATCTCCATTAGCGCAGTCTCCGCGAGATAGGTCTGCAGTGCTGGATCAACCACGCGGTAGTGATGGAGGAACTCCGATAGAATTGCGGCGCATATCAATCGCTCCTGCCCCTCCGCTAAGCCAAAGCGTCGACCGTGGTGAAAGAGGCCATCGCGCGCGCTTTTGATCTGCTTGAGTTTCTGCTTCAGCAACGCGCCACTTGAAACGCGCGTAAGGAGCGCATCGATTTTTCCGTAGCCTCCGGCAACAACTTCGAGCGCGATCCACATGTGGGTAAATCGGACAGTCGCGTCCATTTCGCCAGCTGCGCGGCCAAGGAATATCAGCGAGGTCTCGAAGCGCCGACGGTGATCTGGTGTCAGGTGAGTCCCGGTTCGCTTCGCGAGTTCGCGAATGCTCTCCATAGTGCAAAATAGGAATTCGTCAGATGGCCTAAAGTTCTCGATTATGCGGCTCGTATAGCTGAGACGATCATTCGTGGACTTGTTCAATCGAAATGTGAATGCCAGCTGCTCTGCAGCAGTGTGCCCCGCTAACGACATTAGTAGGCCGCGAGCTGCATTCAACGCGTTGGTAGCAATTCCAGCGTTGGCACCGCCATCATGGATTCTGAGTTCAGGACTCCCTATCACCACATAGTCACCTTTCGGAATTTTCCGCTCTCCAAGCTGGAAATCTACGATCCGCTGCCCATCGAGGTACGTAATGGACACATTGCCGTCTCCGATATTGTTGGGCTCATCGAAACTCACGAAGCTGAAGGTGACAGGATGAGACGATACGTTTTGTAGTAATTCTTTTGCTTCCAACGCCACCGTACGCGCTTTGCTGCCGCTCGAAAGTGACGAGGCATAGCCCTCCAATACGATGTCACCGAAGTTCGCGCTCTCCAGCCATTCCGAGGGCAGTATGTCGGTCCAGGAATTCATCCGCATAAACATTCAGTACGAACCCTAGACTGGGCATTGCCAATTGTTTTTAGGAGTTCAAACTCGTCGCTAGTGCATGTATTCGAGCTTGGCATTTTGGCCCCCTGGAGCTTTCCCCATAAGTTTGTCGTCCCGGTTTCACCGCAGGTGAGGACCGGGACCCCCAGCGCCTGACTTCGAGACTTGCCCACAGCGTCGCCACAGCACCAAAAACCCTATGCCGAGCCGGGGGTCCCGGTCTTTCGCGTTTCGCGAAAACCGGGATGACAGCGGGTTATGGGTTTGGGTTGATTTCAATTCCTGCCAGATCTGGGTGCAGCGGGGGCAGGGCCATCATCTCCACATAGAGGTCGGCCCAATCCAGATTGTCCTGTTCGATCAGTCGCACCTTCCACTCTCGCCGCCAACGCTTCAGCTGCTTCTCGAAGCGGATCGCCTGCGTCACCTCGCCAAACCCCTGAAAGAACACCAGCCGACAGATGTTGTGGTGTTTCGTGAACCCTGGAACGGCCTTGTCCCGGTGCTCGGCGATCCTGCGTTCAAGGCTATTGGTCACGCCAACATACAGCGTGCCGTATTTCGCGTTGGCCAGAATGTAGACCCAGTAGGTCGCGTCACCCGCCATCATCCATCCGCCTCGCGCACCGCCAATTGCAAGATACTGTCACGCACGCCCATCTAAAGTTGACTCTGATCCGCAACGGGCTCGTTCGTGCAACTTCATTCAAGCAGACACCGGAGACGTAACCATGGGTATTCTCGACAACCTTCTCGGCGGCGCGGGTGGTGGCGGCGCGGCTTCGGCGATTACCGATCTGATCGGTGGCCATGAAGGCGGCCTAGGCGGGCTCGTGCAGGCGTTTGAAAAGGGTGGCCTCGGTGAGGCAGCCCAGTCGTGGGTGGGAAAAGGTGCCAATCTGCCGATTTCGGCGGCGCAGATCGAAAGCGTGCTGGGAACCGGCGCCATCGGCGAGCTGGCCAAGAAGCTGGGGCTCGATCCCCATGCCGCCGCCGGTCAGATTTCCGAGTTCCTGCCCCGGATCATCGACCAGCTGACCCCGAATGGCGCGGTCGAAAGTGGTGGTCTCGGCGGACTGCTGGGCAAACTGAAGCTCTGATTTCCCCGGGCCGAGATATCCCGGCCTCGCCCTTGGCGAGGACCGGAACCCTTTACTCTGCAGGAGCCTTCCGCCACAGACACGCGACTTTCTGTGTGTCTTCCTCAAAGGCCCCTCCCCATGGACCTCTCCAAAATCCCCGTCGGCGTGAACCCGCCCTATGACGTCAATGCCATCATCGAGATCCCGCAAGGCGGCGAGCCGGTGAAGTACGAAATCGACAAGGAATCGGGCGCGCTGTTCGTCGACCGGTTCCTGCACACGGCGATGTTCTATCCCGGCAATTACGGTTTCATTCCCCACACCCTGGCCGACGACGGCGACCCGATGGACATCATCGTGGTAGGTCAGACGCCGGTGGTGCCGGGCGCCATCATCCGGGCGCGGCCCATCGGCTGCCTGATGATGACCGACGAGGCGGGCGGCGATGAAAAGGTGCTGGCCGTGCCGGTGGATGCCCTGCACCCGTTCTATACCGGCGTGGATTCATGGCGTTCCCTGCCGAAAATCCTGACCGAGCAGATCGCTCACTTCTTCCAGCACTACAAGGACCTGGAAAAAGGCAAGTCGGTGGAGATCAGCCGCTGGGCCGACGCCGAGGAAACCGCCGACCTGATCCGGCAGGCCATCGAGCGCTACAAGACGTCGGGTTAGGAGCGAAGGAAGTCCAGAAACACCGGGGCGCAGTCGCCCAGCCGCTTTTCCTCGTAG
Organism: Alphaproteobacteria bacterium; assembly: GCA_031379795.1. Taxonomy (GTDB): domain Bacteria; phylum Pseudomonadota; class Alphaproteobacteria; order Caulobacterales; family Caulobacteraceae; genus Phenylobacterium. Next base: position 11,762 of record JANNFM010000340.1, on the reverse strand, counting down.
CGGGTGGTGATGTGGTCGGCAGGCGGCAAGTTCCAGTCGTCGGCGCGCGTCGCGGTCCAGGCAAACGACGGATTGGCCGAGATCGCCTCCAGCGCCCAGTCCACGTAGTGCGCGACATCGCTTGCGAACCGCAACCGACCGGCTGGTTTCAGCAGCCGCGCCAGCTCGCTCACCGTGTCCGCCTGGACCAGTCGGCGCTTGTGATGGCGCGACTTGGGCCAAGGGTCCGGGAACAGGATGAACACCCGGTCCAGACAGGTGTCCGGCAGCCGGGCCATCAATTCGCGGACGTCGCCGTCGTGAAGCCGCACATTCGTCAGGCTCTGTTCGTCGATGTAGCGAACTGCGCTGGCGACGCCGTTCTGGAACGGCTCGGCACCCAGGATCAGCACGTCCGGCGCACGGGCGGCCTGTGCAGCCATATGCTCGCCGCCGCCGAAGCCGATCTCCAGCCAGATCTCCCGGGCATCGGGCATCAGGGACTTCGGGTCCACCGGACCCGGCGGAACTCGCAAGCCCGGCAACAGGCTTTCCACCAGCGCAGCCTGGCGCGGCTTGATGGGCCGCGACTTCAACCGGCCATAGGATCGAAGAAGGGGGTGGGCGTCGGACATGGCACCCTCTACCGTACCCGTGCGACAAGGTGAATTGCCCTGCCGATGGATACCAGGTTGGAGCCGATGATTTGAAGCAGGTTTTGATGATGGCCGTTGCGGCCCTGTCGGTTGCCGGAGCCGTTCAGGCCGCGCCGAAAGTCTCGCCAGCCATAGCGGCAGCGGTCGCCGACAAGGCACGGCCTGGCATCGACACCTATCGCGACGACCGCCGAAAGCCCGCCGAAACGGTGGCCTTTGCGGGTTTGGTACCCGGCATGACCGTGGCCGAGTTGATCCCGGGCAACGGCTACTACACGCGGATCCTGTCGAAGACGGTGGGCGCGACGGGTCATGTCTTCACCGTGCCGTTCTCCGAACCGCGTGCGGCCTTTTCCAAGGCCATCGCCGCCGATCCGGCCTATGCCAACGTGAGCCTGATCACCGGCGCGCCGCTGTCGATCAGCGTGCCCGCGCCAGTGGATATGGTCTGGACGACGCAGAACTATCACGACATTCGCCAGGGCCGCGCCATCCTCAACAAGGCGGTGTTCGACGCCCTGAAGCCCGGCGGTACCTATTTCATCGTCGATCATTCTGCGGTGGCAGGTGCCGATGAAGGTGTCCTGCTGTCCCTGCACCGGATCGATGAGGCGGTGGTCAAGCGCGAGGTATTGGCCGCCGGTTTTGTTCTGGAGGCGACAAGCGACCTGCTGCGAAACCCGGCGGATAAGCGAAACCAGATGGTGTTCGACCGCGAGGTCAACCGGAACACCGACCAGTTCGTCCTGAAATTCAAGAAACCGGCAGCCGCGAAGTGAGTGTATCGATGACCCCCTACATGCGCTTGATCGTCGTCTTCGCCGTCAGCATGGGTTTGACGGGGGCCGCCATGGCCCAAGCCACGAAACCCGCCAGCTGTGAAGTCCGGCTGGCCAGCGAGATCGAGCGTTCCGACGCGCAGGTCTATCTGATGCGGCTGGAGCTGTCGGTGACCAAGCGACAGCTCGCTCAGGCGCTGGCAAAATGCGGCGAGGCCTGCGCGGCGTCGAAGTAGCCAGCCCGGCTGATCGCCCAAACTCCAGCGACGACCCCCAGGCCGATCCAGATGCCGATGACCACCACCGCAGCGACGCGGCTGACCGGTCGATCCGCTGCGACCTCGGCGGCAGCGCGGTGGGTGGCCATCACCTCTGGCGGGATCAGTTTCAGGGTCAGCCAAAGACCCAGCGGCACGATCAGCAAATCGTCCAGCAGACCCAGCACCGGTATGAAATCCGGGATCAGATCAATCGGTGACAGCGCATAGGCGGCGACCGCAAGCCCCAGGGCCTTGGCGTACCAGGGCGTCCGGGGATCACGCGCCGCCAGCCAGACGGCGTAGGTGTCGCGTTTCAGCGACCGCGCCCACGCCTTCAGGCTCATCGGGTTTAGGCCAGAGCCTTCAGGGCGTCGACCAGATCAGTCTTCTCCCAGGAGAAGCCGCCCTCATTGTCCGGCTGGCGACCAAAGTGGCCGTAAGCCGCCGTGCGGGCGTAGATCGGGCGGTTCAGTTGCAGGTGCTCGCGGATTGCACGCGGTGTCGCGCCGCCGATCATGGCGGGCAAGGCCTGTTCCAGCTTGGCCGGATCGATTTCACCCGTCTCATGCAGGTCGACATAAAAGCTCAAGGGGTTGGCCACGCCGATCGCATAGCTGATCTGGATGGTACATTTGCGCGCCAGGCCCGAGGCGACGACGTTCTTGGCCAGGTAGCGACAGGCATAGGCGGCAGATCGGTCGACCTTGGTCGGGTCCTTGCCGGAGAACGCGCCGCCGCCGTGGGGTGATGCGCCGCCGTAGGTGTCGACAATGATCTTGCGGCCGGTGAGGCCGGCGTCACCGTCAGGTCCGCCAATTTCGAAGCGGCCGGTGGGGTTCACATACCACTTGGTCTTCTTGGTGATCAGGCCGCCGGGGATGACGCTTTCAACGTAGGGGCGGATCACAGCTTCCAGACGCTTGGGCGTGGCCATATGCAGGCCGATGCGCTTTTTGTGCTGGGTGGAAACCACGATCTGCAGGATCTCGACCGGGCGACCATCCTCATAGCGTACGGTCACCTGGCTCTTGGCGTCGGGCTCCAGCACCGCGCATTCGCCGGAGTGGCGCACGTCGGCCAGCTTCTTCAGGATGTCGTGGCTGTATTGCAATGTCGCCGGCATGAGGGCCGGGGTCTCGTCGCAGGCGTAGCCGAACATGATGCCCTGGTCGCCTGCGCCCTCGTCCTTCTTGTCGGTGGAATCGACGCCCTGGGCGATGTGGGCGGACTGTTCATGCAGATGGCAGGCGTACTTGGCCTTGTTCCAGTGGAATCCCTTCTGCTCGTAACCGATGTCCTTGATCGCGGCGCGCACCTTGGGCTCCAGCGATTTGACGATCTCCTTGGTGAAAGCCTTGTTCTCCGACTTTGACCCGCCCGGCTTTCCAGCCCGGACTTCGCCGGCCAGAACAATACGGTTGGTGGTGACCAGAGTTTCGCAGGCGACCCGGGCTTCGGGGTCTGCGCTGAGGAAGGCGTCGACGACGGTGTCGGAAATCCGGTCTGCGACCTTGTCCGGGTGACCCTCGGAAACACTTTCGCTGGTGAAGATATAGCTGGAACGGCTCAAGGGGTCGGGCTCCGGAGATTGGGAACGGGAATGGTGACAGCGACTATTGTGGCCGCAATCCTATAAAGAAATCCTTATATCATGCCAAGGGTGTGCCCGGTTCCTTGTCGGGACGCGCCGATCGACGAGGTCTGCGGCCTGCAAACCCGGCACCAACCGACAGCACCAGCAAGCCGCCGAACGGCCAGTCGCCCAGCTGGCTGTAAAGAGTCGGCACCGCAGGAGACGGCAGCCGTGCATCGATGACGCCGGACTTTCCGAGACCCAGGCTCATGCCCGGTAGAATTCTCCCCTGGGCGTCAATAACCGCGGAGATCCCGGTCGGCGTGGCCCGGATGATCGGCAGTCCCTGCTCGATGGCCCGGTAGCTGGCGATGTTCAGATGCTGCCACGGGCCGCTGTTGGCGCCGAACCAGGCGTCGTTGGAAACATTCAGAATCCAGGCAGGGCGCTCTTGCCCGTCGGCAAGACCCGGGAACAGGGCCTCGTAACAGATCAGGGGCTGAACGGCTGGCAGGCCCGGCAGCTTGAGTGGGCGGGGCGGTGGACCTGGCGTGAAATCCTCCGGCATATGCACCAGGCTGCGGAGACCCAATTTGCCGGCGAGATCACCCAGCGGCAGGAATTCACCGAACGGCACCAGGCGGTGTTTGTCGTAGGAGCCGCTGACACGAAGGGCCTGGCCGTCCCGCCGCAGGGCCATCACGGTGTTGAAATAGAGGTAGGCACCGTCCGCCTTCGCCTCAACCCGGTTGGCGCCCATCAGCAGGGTTTGCCCGGGCGCAACCAGATCCCGAAGGCGCGGCTCATAGGGTGACCCGGGAGCGATCAGGTCATCGATGACCGCCGGCAGCGCCCCTTCGGGCCAGATCACCACATCGGGCGCGCGTTTGGCCGGTGCGAGCGTCAGCCGGGCGTAATCCTCGAAGACCTGATCGAGGTTCTCAGGCTTCCATTTTTCCTTCTGGTCGATGTCGGCCTGAACGACCCGGATGATCGGCGCGTCGGGGGCGTAGGCCGTGCGTGCTGACGCCGCCAACCGACCAGCGCCACCGGCGAACAACGCGATCAGCGCCACCCCGGTCGCCATCATCGCACCGGCCTGGGCCAGGCGCCGGATCGGCAGCATCAGCAGGGCCGGCGTCGCGGCCACAGCCAGGGTTATCCAGGTCAGGCCATACGCGCCGACCAGAGCCGCAGCTTGTGAGGGCGCACTGCCGGCTCGCCAGCTTTCGCCGACCAGGTTCCAGGGAAACCCGGTCAGCACATGGCCACGCAGCCACTCGGCGGCGGCAAAGACACCGGCGAAAACCAGCACCTTCCATAGACTGCGGGGTCGCAGCGCGCGGTAGCAGAGGCCGGCCAATCCCCAGAACAGCGACAGCCCTCCCGCCATCAGGACGACCGCAAAGGGGGCCATCCAGCCATAGACCCTGGGATCCACCAGGAACGGCTCGGCGATCCACCAGGTGGACAGGCTGAAGTAGCCCAGGCCCGCCAGCCACCCCATCCAGAAGGCGCTGCGCAGAGGGCGTGGACCGGAGACCGTTTCCAGCCGGAGCAGGATCACGCTGTAGCCCAGCAGCCCAGGCAGGATCCCGAACGGCGGGTGGACCAGGCCCGCAGCCAGCCCGCCGAGCAGCACCGTCAACGGAGCATACCAGTTCGGGCGGGGGATCTCAGGCCTCACGACGCGGCCTGGGTTGCGCACGCCGCACCCGAACCCGCTTGACCTGCCGGGGCGACGCGGCCAGCACCTCAAGCACATAGCCGTCCGGATGCTCGATCCGCTCGCGCCGCCTTGGCACCCGCCCGGCCAGAGCGTTCACCAGCCCGGCGACGGTGTCGATCTCCTCATCGAGATCGGCCGGCGCAAGATCGATCCCCTCGCCCATGGCCTGTTCCAGTTCCTCAAGCGGCGCGCGACCATCGACGATCCAGCCATCATCGTCTTCGGCGATCGGCATATAGGCCTGATCATTTTCGTCGTCGTGCTCGTCCTCGATCTCGCCGACCAGGGTTTCCAGCAGGTCCTCAAGCGTGACAAGCCCATCGACGCCGCCGAACTCATCGATGACCAGCGCCATGTGGATACGTTTGGCGCGCATGGTGGTCAGCAGCTGCGTCGCCGACATCGAGGGCGGGACATAGAGCACCTCGCGCACCAGGTTGTGTCGGCCCATCAGGACCTTGTCGTCGGGCTTGGGCGGACGCGACTTGCGGGCCAGCAGCTTGAAGACGTCCTTCACATGCGCGACGCCGACCGGCTCATCGAGGGTTTCCTTGAAAACCGGCATGCGGCTGTGCTCGGCCTCTACGAAACGCGCCACCAGTTCGGCAAAGGTGCAACTGCGTTCCACACCGACGATATCGGCGCGAGGTTGCATGACGTCCTCGACGCGGAGCGCCTGGAAGGCGCGGGCCTGGGTCACCAGTTCGCCGCCGGTTTCGGTCAGCTGCTGGGGCACCTCGTCGGCGGCCTGCTCAGCCGTACGGCGAAAGAACGTGAACAATCCCGCGAGCCCCCGCCAAAGGCCCGGGGCGCGTCGACTGGAAGGATCAGGGTCGTCCATGCTCTCCCTCACCGACCAGATAGGGGTCGGGAACACCAAGTTTCGCCAGCACCGCTCGCTCGAGGCCTTCCATGGCCTCGGCCTCATCATCGCCTATGTGGTCGTGCCCGAGAAGATGCAGAACGCCGTGAACGGTCATATGCTGCAAATGATGGACGAGGGGTTTGCCCTGTTCGACGGCTTCCCTGGCGCAGACGCCGTAAGCCAGGGCGATATCACCCAGCAGATTCTCTGGGTTCGGCAGGGCCGGGAACGACAGGACGTTGGTGGCCGTATCCTTATCCCGAAAGCGCGCATTCAGGTCACGCACCGTGGCGTCATCGGTGAGCAGCAAACTCAGACTTGCCTCCCCTGCGAAGCGGGGGAGGGGGACCGCGCGAAGCGTGGTGGAGGGGGCGAGTTTCAGCTCCGGGCCCGGTCTCGCCCCTTCCACCAGCGGCTCTTCGCTACGCTCGGCCACCGATCCCCCTTCCCCGTGAACGGGGAAGGTAAAGGCCAGAGTCTCTTCAACCGCCGCGCGCACCAGCGCTTCGACATCCGGCACCGCCGCGCGCCAGGCCGGATCCTCGATTTCGACGTCGATCAAACCGTGCGTCCGCGCTTGGCCGCGTCCTCGTCGTAGGCGCGGACGATGCGCTCGACGAGAGGGTGGCGAACCACGTCGCTGGCTTCAAAGCGGGTGACGGCGATGCCTTTGACGCCTTCCAGCAGGCTGACAGCATGGGCCAACCCGGAATCGCCCGCATGCGGCAGATCGATCTGGGTTGGATCGCCAGTCACGGCCATGCGCGAACCCTCACCGATCCGGGTCAGCACCATCTTCATCTGGGCCCGCGACGCATTCTGGGCCTCATCAACGATGACGAAAGCCTGCGCCAGGGTCCGGCCCCGCAGGAAGGCAATCGGGGCCACCTCGATCTCACCCTTCTCGCGGCGGCGGCGCAGTTGCTCGGCACCGAGAATGTCGGTCAGGGCTTCCCAGACCGGTGCCATATAGGGGTCGACTTTTTCGTTAAGGTCGCCGGGCAGGAATCCCAGCCGCTCACCGGCCTCGACGGCGGGGCGCGACACGATCAGCCGCTCGACATCGCCGCGCAGCAGCATGCCGGCCCCATGCGCCACCGCCAGAAACGTCTTGCCGGTACCTGCGGGTCCCAGGCCGAACACAAGGTCACAGCGTTCCAGCGCATCCAGATAGACGGCCTGGTTCGGCGTCTTGGGCGCAACCTGTCCGCGACGACCGACGGGCAACATCTGGCCGACGCTGCCGCGTGCGCCGGTGCCACCCCGTGCCTGGCCGATGGCGACGCGGACATCGGCGTCACTGACGTCCATACCCTGATCGGCGCGGGCGGCAATCATCTGGACTGCCTTTTTCGCCTGGCTGCGGGCCTTGGCGTCGCCGCTCAGGGACACGCCGCCGCCGGGCGTCTCGACCAGCACGCCGAACGCGTCCTCGATCAGCGCGACATGGCGACTGTTGGTGCCAGCCACTGCGCGGACCGCGGCGTCGGACAGGGTGACAAATTCCGGCGTTCGGCTCACGCGGGCTCCAGCGCCTCTGCCAACACCCCGGACAGGCTCATGCGCGCCGCGCTCTCGATGCGTACCGGCACGATCTGGCCGATCAGGTGGTCCGGCGCGGTGGCGTGAACGGCCTGGAGATAGGGGCTGCGACCGATCAGCTGACCGGGATAGCGGCCGGGGCGCTCGAACAGCACCGGCAGGGTCTTGCCCACCTGGCTTTGATTGAACGCGAGCGCCTGCCCGTCCAGCAGGGCATTCAGCCGCGCCAGCCGCTCGTCCTTGACCTCTTCGGCGATCTGGCCCGGCATGGCCGAGGCCGGGGTGCCCGGACGACGTGAGTACTTGAAGGTGAAGGCCGAGGCATAGCCAACCTCACCGATCAGCTGCAGGGTCGCCTCGAAATCGGCCTCCCGTTCGCCGGGGAAGCCAACGATGAAGTCACCGGACAGCGCGATGTCCGGTCGGGCCAGCCGGATCTTCTCGATAAGGCGCAAATAGCTTTCGGCGGTATGCGCCCGGTTCATCGCTTTCAGGATGCGGTCGCTGCCGGACTGCACCGGCAGGTGCAGGTAGGGCATCAACGCCTCGACCTCACCGTGTGCGGTGATCAGATCGTCGTCCATGTCACGCGGGTGGCTGGTGGTATAACGGATGCGATCCAGTCCAGGGATCTTCGCCAGCCGCCGGGCCAGTCCCGCCAACCCTTCGCCCTGGTCATTTGCCCCGTTGTAGGCATTGACGTTCTGGCCCAGCAGGGTGACCTCACGCACACCCTTTTCCGCCAGAGACCGAGCCTCGGCCTCGATATCGACGGCTGGCCGCGACCACTCGCCGCCGCGTGTGTAGGGCACCACACAGAAGGTGCAGAACTTATCGCAACCCTCCTGCACCGTCAGGAACGCCGTGACCCCGGTCGGATTTCGCTCGGCGGTCAGGGCGTCGAATTTCGCTTCTGGTGCAAAGTCGGCGGCCAGCCGCTCGCCCCGGGCGCGATGGCTGCGCGCGATCAACTCCGGCAACTGATGATAGGCCTGTGGGCCCACGACCAGATCGACGGCAGGCTGGCGACGCATGATTTCCTCGCCCTCGGCCTGTGCGACACAGCCAGCGACGGCGACGGTCATCGTGTGGCCCTCGGCGCGGCGAGCGTCCTTCATCTCGCGGATCCGGCCTAGTTCTGAATAGACCTTCTCGGTGGCCTTCTCGCGGATATGGCAGGTGTTGAGGACCACCAGGTCGGCGTTCGCCGGGTCATCGGTCATCCCATAGCCCAGCGGCGCGAGGACGTCGGCCATGCGCTCGCTGTCATAGACGTTCATCTGACAGCCGTAGGTTTTGATGTAGAGGCGCTTAGGCGGCGCAGGGGTGGACATGGCGGAGTTATGAGGGCGTGAAGGCTACGGCGCAAGTTTCGCCGACCGCTCACTCGTCAAGCGGCATCCCGTACAGCTCCAGCCGGTGGTCTACCAGCCGGTATCCCAGCTTGCGCGCGATAGCCTCCTGCAGGGCCTCGATCTCGGCGTCGACGAACTCTACGACCTTGCCGGTTTTCATGTCGATCAGGTGGTCGTGATGGTCGTCGCTGTGTTCCTCATAGCGTGAGCGGCCGTCCCTGAAGTCGAGGCGGTCGATGATCCCGGCCTCTTCGAACAGGCGCACGGTGCGATAGACGGTGGCAATCGAGATATGCGGATCCACGGCGTGGGCACGGCGGTGCAGTTCCTCGACATCGGGGTGGTCGGCCGACGTCGACAGCACGCGCGCGATCACCCGGCGCTGCTCGGTCATACGCATGTTTTTTTCGAGGCAAAGCTTCTCGATTCGGTCCGACACGCGGCAGTCTCCGTTCCCGTTCCGTTGGTTCTAAAGCGCCGTTGGCGTCAGGTCGAGGCGCATGACCAGCGCATCGGCAAGTCCGTCCACACCGCGATCATAATAGGCCTTGCGCAGCCCCGCGCGCTGAAATCCCAGGCGTTCATAGAGGGTGATCGCCGCGGGATTGGCGACATCGACTTCCAGAAACATAAGTTGCGCGCCGGCCTCTCGCGCCAGGTCGATGGCGGCGTGCATCAGGGACCGCCCCACGCCGTTCCGCCGCGCCCAGCCGGCCACGCCGACCGTCAGGATCTCGGCCTCACCGGCCACCGTTCGGCAGATCACGACACCGGCAGGGTCCTCGCCGCGCGCCATGACGCCGAATATGCCCTCGCCGTCGAGCAGGTCCTCGAAGTCGTTTTCATCCCAGGGTTTGTCGAACGCCTGGGCGTGGACGGCGGCCATGTCCGGCGCATCCTCGGGTCTGGCTCTGGCGATGTTCACGCGGGCAGCTTTGCGTCGGGCGCGCGCAGGTACAGTGGCCGGATCGGTGTCACGGCCAGCCCGGATGCCAACAGTGCTACCCGCCGGGCGTCACAGCCTTCGGGCGTCAGGATGGTCGCGGCCGGCGTGGCTAACGCCAGCAACGGCGCGCCAGACCCGATAAGCGTGATATCCCGACCCATGGCCAGCTCAGCAATTCGCGCCAAAGCTGTCCCGATCCCCAACCCGTCCGGGGCCATCAAGGCCTGACCATCCTCGAACACCTGAAGATAAACCTGATCACGGCGGGCATCGATCACAGCGGCGACCAACCCCGTTGTCTCAGCCGCCAGAGCTTGCAGCGTACCCACACCTACCGCCGGAATGGACAACGCCGAGGCCAGGCCCTTGGCAAAAGCGACACCGACCCGAAGACCCGTGAACGAGCCCGGGCCGACCGTAGCACCGATCCGTTCCAGACGATCAAAAGTCAGACCAGCCTCAGCCATCACAGCCTGGGCCAACAGCGCCAACCGCTCCTGATGCCCGCGCGCCATCGTCTCGCTGCGGTGCGCGAGCACGGTTTCGCCGTCCAGCACGGCGACAGAGCAGGCGTTCAGGCAGGTGTCGAGCCCCAGGACGATCATCCGGGCGCAGTTAGCCGGTTCGGCGCGCCGCTTAAAGGGCCTGCTCGACCCGCGTGACTTCCGGGACATAGTGTTTGAGCATGTTTTCCACGCCGGACTTCAGGGTCGCCGACGACGACGGGCAGCCGGAACACGCCCCGCGCATGTTCAGCCAGACCACGCCGGTCTCCACGTCAAAGCGGTTGAACAGGATATCGCCGCCGTCCTGCGCCACCGCCGGACGGATGCGGGTGTCCAGCAAATCCTTGATCTCGGCCACGATCTGGGCAGTGTCGCCCTCATAGACGCCCTCGTCATGTCCGCCAGCATCGCTGTCGCCGGCGTCAGCAAACAGTGGCTGGCCCGAGGTGAAGTGATCCATGATCGAGGCCAGGATCGGGGCCTTCAGATGCGCCCAGTCCTCGTCGGCCTGTTTGCCGACCGTAATGAAGTCTGGACCAAAAAAAACCCGTGTAACGCCGTCGATATCAAACAGGTCCGCCGCCAGCCGTGACGCCGCCGCCTCTTCGGGTGAACGAAAATCGCGCGTGCCTTCGCCAAGCACGTCCTTGCCGGGAAGAAACTTCAGGACCTCGGGATTGGGTGTGGCTTCGGTCTGGATGAACATGGGATAGATGTGGCGCTTCGCGGCGCGCGGCGCAATCCCTGCCTTGGCCGTCAGGCCAGATCCGCGATCTCGTCGTCGGTCAGATCTCCCGGCACGATGGTGATCGGCACCTTGCGGGTGCCCCATTTGACGCCTTCTTTGGCGATTGAGGCGACCAGCGGTCCGGGGCCCCGACCGCCGACGGCGGCGGCCAGCACCAGGATCTTGATGTCCGGGTCGTCGGACAGCACCTGACGCAGCGCCGCGCGGGTCGAATCCGCCGTCTGGATCAGGAATTCGGGCGGCAGCCCGGTCTCGGCCAGAACATACTCCGCGGACAGTTGAAGGGCGGCCTCGGCTTCCTCGCGCTGCTGGCGGGCGATCTCGTCGCGGACGCCGGACCAGTGCTCGAACACCGCCGGTTCAATGACCTTGAGCAGCGCCACATAGCCGCCCGTCGAGCGCGCACGGCGGCAGGCAAAGCGTAGTGCCGCCTGGAACTCGGCGGTTTCGTCGGCCACCACGAGAAATTTGCGCCGGTTGCTCATGGTGTCAACCTGCAGCGCCGTCGTCGTCATGGCAATCGCAACAGGGCTTGACATAATTTTTACGCGCGTAACATTTACGTTTGTAAAAGGAGAACTTAGATGGGCTTCATCGACGCGCGGCAGGCACCGGATTACAGCGAGATCGAGGCAGACGTCGTAGTGATTGGCGGGGGCATGGCGGGAGCGACCCTGGCGCAAGAGCTGGCCGGTTCTACGCTGCGCGTCGCGGTGGTTGAGAGCGGTGGGATGGAGCTGGATTCGCAGACGCAGGACCTCTATCGGGGCACGGCCATGATGGTGCGACCAGACGGCTCGACGGCCAAGGTCGACAAGTTCATG
>JANNFM010000334.1:0-41749 GCA_031379795.1 Alphaproteobacteria bacterium | reverse complement strand
GGGTCCACGAACCGGGCCGAGCCGATGATGGTGTCGACCATGTTGCGAGCGAACTGGTGCTCCAGCACCTCGACTTCATGGTGCAGGGTGATTTCCAGCCGCTTGCGCAGGTCTTCTGCGGTGATGTCCTGCTTGGCGCGGTAGGCCTTGCCGTAGAAGCCGCGCTCGCGCCAACCCGACAGGTTCAGCACGGTCTCGCGCAGGGTCTTTGACGGAATGGTGCCGGTGTGGACCGAGACCCCGCCAACGCGGCGGCCCCGCTCGATCACCAGGATGCGTTTGCCGAGCTTGGCACCCTGGACGGCGGCGCGGCGACCCGCAGGCCCGCTGCCGATGACGATCATATCGTAGTGGGTTTGACCCTTGTGGGTAATCGACACGCATTCCCCTCCGGCTTCTGCTGGATGCGGAAACCATAGCGGCGGGGTGTTAAGGTAACCTTGGCGTGGAGAAATTGCGGGTCAGGCACCCAGCCACTTGACCGCGGCGCCGTGGGGATGAACCTCGGCCAGCACCCGTTCCTCACCGCCCGGCCACATTGTCAGGCGCAAATCCATCAACGCCAGATTGCCCGGTGGGGGCTCCATTCGCAGCCAGGCGAACGGCGCGGCTTCCGTGGCCGCGGTGCCGTGAACCTCGAGCGCCGTCCGCAGCGCGGCCTGGCTGTCAGCCGGCATGTATTGCCAGAACACCGAGTGATAGACGACCGTCGCAGCGCCAACGACCGGTGCCGCGCGTTCCCGGGCCCAGCGCGGAGCGTCCGCCGTTTCAACGACCACGTCATGGGCCAGCGCCAGGTCGATGGCGGACTGGATCCGGGCGAACCGCTCGAACTGATCCGGCCAGACATAGGCCAGCAACCGGCGCCTCTGCAGCGGATCGGTTAAATCCACGGGCCGTCGGTCGCAGGCTGCCCGCTGAATTACGGTGCAATCCGCGGCCACCAGCGGCGGCGAGCCGTCCCACTGGCTATCCATCCAGACCTTCGATGCGGGATCGCCCCAGGTCGCGCCGCCAAGCTCATAGCGGAAGCGGTCCCAGTTCAGGTTCAGACCAGCGCTCGCCCCCAGTTCAAAGGTCCGCAGCGGCAGGCCCCAGGTCTGCGCCACCGTCAGGAACCCGCCCACCAGGCAGGCCGAGCGCCGGACCTCGTTGGTCTGCGGCTCATGCGCCATGAAGTGGGCCAGGACAGCGTTTTCAGGCTCGAGCACCCGTCGCGCCGCCGCCCACGCCAGCGCCAGATCCGATGACCGCCCGGGCGACGGATAGGTTTGCGCCAGGTCTGGCGCGCGCCCGCTCAGGACAAGATCGTGCAAGGCGCCCAGGAAGCGGATTGGCACGGCGTCCTCGAACAGCTTGCGACGGCCGGCGTTCGCCCACGGTGCAAACAGCCCGGCCAACTCATCGCCCTCTGCGAGCGCGTCGGCCGCGGCGAGACAGAGCCCGCCGTTAAACGGGGATCCCAGACGCGTGCACGCCTCACCCTGGATACGGAACATCTCGATCAGAGCATCTGTCATGGCCAAGGCGTCGCGCCGGAGGATCAAGCCGTCAATCTTGATTCAGAAGATCAACGCTCGCCCAGCAACGCCCTGATCGGCGCCCAGCTGCGACGATGGATCGCACACGGCCCCAGCCGCGCGAGCGCCTCGACATGGACGGCGGCGTGATAGCCCTTGTGACCCGCAAATCCGTAGCCCGGATAGAGCGCGTCCATCTCCACCATCAGCCGGTCACGGGCGACCTTGGCCAGGATGGAGGCTGCGGCGATGGAAAGGGATTTGGTGTCGCCGCCCACGACGGGCGTGACCGGGCATGGCAAGGCGAAGCGGTAGTTGCCGTCGACCAGCGCATGGGCGGGCATGATCGCCAGCGCCGCGACCGCGCGGCGCATGGCGAGGCCCGTGGCTTGCAAGATGTTGAGGGTATCGATCTCCTCGACACTGGCGAAGCCTACGCCCCAGGCGATGGCAGAGACCATGATCTGCGGCTCCAGAGCGGCGCGGGCGCGTTCTGTCAGCTTCTTGGAGTCGTTGAGGCCGTCCGGAATACGCGCCGGGTCAAGGATCACGGCCCCGGCGCTGACGGGTCCTGCCCAAGGGCCGCGCCCGGCTTCGTCGACACCGCAGACTGGGCCAGAAATCGCCTCTTCAAGCATGGAGGTCGGTCCAACCCACGTCCGACTACTGCTCGACATAGTAGACCTGAGCCCGCCTGGAGCGTTTGTTGACAGCGACATGGATGCCGCCACCGAGAGTTGTCCCGCCCCGCAAATCAGGCGGATTCGTAAAGTGCACTGACCACTCTTCGCCGTCATCGGTCACAGACACACCCTGACCCTTGGTCGTGAGGTGTTGGCGCGTCGTTTCCCGGCGGGCAATCTCCACAATACTACGCTCAAGCGCCGATCCAATGCCGAGCTTGGATGGGGTCGCGCAGCCTCCGACGGCAAGCAGGGCCACGAGGCACAACACCCTGATCACCGCACCAGCGCCTTCACCCGATCATGGCAGTGGCACTGCACGAAGTGGTCATTGACCATGCCCACGGCCTGCATCCAGGCATAGACGATCACCGGCCCGACAAACTTGAAGCCCCGTGCCTTCAGCGCCTTGGCGACCTCGACGGCCAGCTCGGTCTGGGCGGGAACCTCGCCGAACCCGGTCCAGCGGTTCTGGATCGGCTTGCCGCCGGTGAAGGCCCAGCAGAACTCGGAGAAATCCTCGCCGCGATCACGCATGGCCAGATAGATTTTGGCGCCGTTGATGGCCGCGTCGATCTTGGCGTTGGAGCGCACGATGCCGGCGTCGGCCATCAGGCGGGCGCGGTCGGCTTCACCGTACAGGGCCACCTTCTCGGGATCAAAATCATCGAACGCCGCGCGGAAGGCGTCGCGTTTGCGCAGGATGGTGATCCAGGCAAGGCCAGCCTGAAACCCGTCCAGCACCAGCTTTTCCCACAGCGCCCGGCTGTCGTACTCCGGCACACCCCACTCGGTGTCGTGATAGGCCTCGTAGACCGGATCACCGGCCATGCCGCGCCATTCGCATCGGATCAAGGGTTGGGTCATGGGTGCAGTCTCACCGCAGCCGGGGTGGTGAGACAAGGGTTGAAAACTTTGGCCCAACGCAAAGAACGCGCGACAACCCGTGCATAGATTTCAACGTCATCCCGGCCGCAGGCCTGCACCAGCAGGCCGAAGCGCCGGGACCCAGAGCGGCGCGCTGGGCTCCTGGGTCCCGGATCTCCCGCCCGTTTTCACGGGCGTCCGTCCGGGATGACCGCGTTTTGGGGTAGGTTGGCTCGAGTTCGTTGCCCTGCGCCCCGGCCTATGCGGGGGCGAGGTCCTCGCCGACCGCCCTGACGAACCACTCGGGACGCTCGACCCGCACGGCCCGGCCGTCGACCGTCAACCCACCAGCCGCTGACCGATCCAGCCGCAGCAAGGCCATAGCCCGGCCCTCGATACCGGACAGCACCTCACCGGCGCGCAATTCGCCTGCCAGCACCTCGGCTCCCGACGCCGGCGGCGGCCCCTGAAATACCAGCGGCAGCATCCGGCTCTTGATCATGCCGCGTCGTTTCATCCGCGAGGTCGTCTCCTGGCCGACGAAACAGCCCTTCTTGAAGTCGATGCCGTTGAGCAGGTCGAAATTGGCTTCGATGGGGTAGGTTTTTTCGCTGCCCCAGTCGGCGGGACCGGGCACACCCAGCGTCAGGCGGTGGGCCTGACAGGCGGCCTCGTCGGTGGTCGCGGTGAAGGCGCCATACCCCCGCCACCCCAATGCGCCCAGACGCGGGTCGGCAAGCCAGCCGCCCTGAGGGTCACCGCCCCAGGCCGCCCAGACACCGATGTCCGAGGCCGCCAGGTCCACCTTGGCCCGAAGGCGATACATCACGAGTTTCTGCAGCAAGACGTCGCGATGCCCGGCCGCCACGTCGAGCAGCGCGCCATCATCTCGACCCACGACGAACAGGTCGTAGAGCAGCCGTCCCTGAGGGGTCAGCAACGCGGCGAAGCGGATTTCGCCGTCGGCCAGAGTATCCACATCCTGGGTCAGCAGGCCTTGCAGAAAACTGCGCCAGTCGGGTCCCCCGACCGCGATCACGGCCCGGCTGGATAGATGCGCGATAGCGACACTGTCTGACATCCCACCAATCTGGGGCCGCGCGAGGTGGAGCGCCAGAGCCTGCGTGACTATAGAGGCGCCAATGTCCCCCGCCGCCGGTTTCCCGATCCTGTTCATCACCGCCACCCGGATCGGTGACGCCGTGCTGTCGTCGGGCCTGATCAAGCGGCTGGCCGACGAAATCCCGGGCGCGCGCTTTACGATTGTCGCCGGTCCGGCGGCGGCACCCCTGTTTGCCCATGTGCCGAACCTGGATCAGGTGATCGTGTTCGAGAAATCGAAGACCGGCAGCCACTGGTTCGATCTGTGGCGCATGGTACGGCACACGCGGTGGGGCCTGATCGTTGATCTGCGGGGATCCCGGATCGCCAGCGTTCTGACCACGCGGCGCCGCGCGATCCATCGCAAGACCAGCCAGCCGATCCACAAGGTGCTGGAAGCCGCTCGCACCCTGAAGATCGAGGACGATCCGGCCCCGCCGCACATCTTCACCAGCCCGGGGGTGGAGACCTATGCCGACGAGTTGACCCGTGGCGACGGCCCGATCCTGGCCATGGCCCCCGCCGCCAACTGGATTGGCAAGACCTGGCCGGTCGAGCGCTTCAGTCAGGTGGCCATGACGCTGCTGCACGGCCACGGGCCGCTGGCCGGTGGGCGGCTGATGGTGCTGGGCGGTCCGGAGGACGAAGCCCTGGCGCGGTCGCTGAAGGATTCGGCCGGTCGCCGGTTTATCAATCTGGCCGGCAAGGTCGATCCGCTGACCGCCTTCGCCTGTCTGAAACGCGCGCGGCTGTTCATCGGCAACGATAGCGGCGCGATGCATCTGGCCGCAGCGGCAGGTGTGCCGACCATCGGCCTGTTCGGGCCGTCCGATGAGCGGCTCTATGCGCCCTGGGGCGAGTGGACGCGGGTGGTGCGGGGGCCGCGCAGCTATGACCAGATCCTGGCCTCGGATCCGAATTTTGACCAGGTGATCTGCCACATGATGGATTTGCCGGTGAAGACGGTGATTGCTGCGGCAAATGACCTGATCCGGGTCACCGAGCCGAATCACACCTGAAACCGACGACCCTGCTGCGATGGCGGGCGGCCTGGGCCAGCCGACACGGCTCGCAGAAGCGCAAGGCGAGTTAGAAGCGCATGGAGTCCGTGTGACGGCTGGCGTGGAGAATGCGCTCAACGATCAGGCGTCGATCCCGTCGACGATAGAAAATTGCATAGCGGTCGACCCTCAGCATCCGCAGGTCCTTGCCCAGATCGATACGAGCCAGTCCGATATCGGGAAAGTCAGCGAGCCGGCCGATGGCGGTCTCCAGGCGGTCGAGCTGACGCTCGGCAGCAGCAACACTGTCCCGCGCTATGTGTCGCCAGATTTCCAGGAGATCGTCCCGCGCCGCGCCTGCAAGACGAACGATCATTCTGCGGCGCGTCGAGCCGCCAATGCCGAACGACCCACGCTTTTAATTTCGGCGAAGATCTCGCCGATTGGCTGATCAATGACCGGACTGTTCGCGCCCTTCTCGATCTCGCGCTTCAGCGCCCGGAACCCGGCCTCGTCATCATCCAGGCGAGAGAGCGCCTCGCGGACCACGTCAGTCGGGGACGCGTAGCGACCTGACCGCACGGCCTCATCCACGATGGTTTCCAGTTCCGGGGGCAGTTCGAGGCGCATGGGAGCACTTCCTTCCGCGTTGAAACTACCACGACATGGCGAAAAATCCACGGGTGCCGGTCCAATCCGCTGTCGCTGGCGCGTCTCTCGGGGTGACGCAGGCGTTTGCGTCGCGCAATCTCACAGGAACGGGAGACACAGAGACATGCAGTACATGTTGTTGATCTACGAGGACGAGAACGCCAACGCCGCGCCGCAGGCGTTACAGGAGGTGGTCGCCGCCCATATGCGGCTGGCGGCCGAGATGCGGGAAAAGGGGGTGATGGTGGCCGGGGACGGGCTGCAACCCTCCGAGACTGCGACGACGGTACGGACCACAGACGCAGGCCAGAGCCTGCACGACGGCCCGTATGCGGAGACCCGCGAACAGCTGGGCGGCTATTACCTGATCGATGTGGCCGACCTGGATGCAGCGCTGGCGTGGGCCAAGCAGGTTCCGGTCCCGACCGGGGGTGGGGTCGAGGTTCGCCCGCTGATGACCTACTGAGGTGTGATGGCGGGGTCGGACAGCAGACTGGCGCAGGCGGTTCGCGAGGCGGGCGGCCGGATTACGACGGCGCTGGCCGCCCGTTTCCGTGATTTCGACATCGCCGAGGAGGCCTTCGCGTTCGCCTGCGCCCAGGCGGCGGAGGCCAAGGGCCACGCGCCGCCCCGTGACTATGGTGCCTGGCTTTACGCGGTGGCGTTGCGCCGGGCCTATGACCTGGGTCGGCGCGCCCGGGTGCGCGGGGCTTACCGCCCGCCCGTGCCCGAGCCCGAAGCCACGCCCGAGGATCTGGTGCTGGCAGCCTTTGAACCGATCCCGGACGAGCGCCTGCGGCTGATCTTTACCTGCTGTCACCCGGCACTGGCGGTGGACGCGCGCATCGCGCTGACGTTGCGGACCTTGTTCGGCGTGCCGGTGGAGCGACTGGCCCGCGCGTTTCTGACCACCGAGACGGCCATGATCCAGCGGCTGACCCGGGCCAAACGCAAGATTCGCGAGTCGAAAATTCCGTTCGAGGTTCCCGAACCGGCGGCCTGGCCGGAGCGGACGCAGGCCGTGCTGGGTGCACTGGAGGTGGCCTTTGCGCAGGCCTACGAGGATGCGGCCGGGACAGACGATGCGGCGGGTCTGGCGGGTGAGACGCTGCGCCTGTCGGGCCTGCTGGCAGAACTGATGCCGGGCGAACCCGAGGTGCTGGGTCTGGCGGCAACCATCCGGCTGGCCGAGGCGCGGCGTCCGGCGCGGGTGGACGGCGTGGGCCGGATGACGCCGCTGGACCAGCAGGACATGTCGCTGTGGGACGCGCGGCTGATCGTCGAGGCGGTGGTCCTGCTACGTCGCGCTGCCGCGCTGGGGCGGACCGGACCGCATCAGATCCTGGCGGCCATTCACGCGACGCACTGCGCCCGCGCCGAAACCGGACGCACCGACTGGTCAACTATCGTCAGTCTCTATGACAGCCTGGCACTTCTGCGGCCTCACACCGCGACGCAGGTAAACCGCGCTGTGGCCATCGGCGCGGCCATCAGCCCCGACGCCGGCCTCGCCGAACTGGCCCGGATCAAGGGGATGGACGGCTGGCTGCCGTTCCAGGCCGCGCTGGCCGCCCTGAGCGTCAGGGCTGGCCGGCACGCGCAGGCGGCGACGGCGTACGCAGCCGCCCTGGCTATGAACCCTGCACCCGCCGAGCGCCTGTACCTCGAGGAAAAGTGGCGCGAGGCCGTGTCGGATTAGATCGACACCTCAGGTCAGCCCGTGCGCTGCAGGAATGGCCGATGGCGGCCCCTTCGGCGAACTCAGCAGGTCTGCAGGGGGCGCGCCACGCTCGTACTGCGCAAGCAAGTCATCGGGGTCGAAGGTGACACCGATGGGATTCCCGGCGAATGCGTCGGTCCGCATGAAGGCTTCGGCTTCCGCAGCCGTACAGCTGTCGACCTGAAACTCCATGCGATTGCCGTCCGGGTCCCGGTAGTAGAGCGACACCGTGAACCCATGGTGGATCGGCCAGTACGGCACGATCCCCCTGCCCTTGAGCCGCCGATAGGTGTCCAGCAGGTCGCCCACACTGGCGTAGGTATAGGCGACGTGATTGACACCGACCTCACCCCGCCCATCGCCACCGTCAGGCTTCAGGACATTGAGGTTGGCAAACGCAAACCGGTGATGCTCGTCATCGTAGGTCAGGAAGGCCAGCGCGGGGTCCTGGTGCACGACCCGGGCCTCGAACACGTCTTCGTACCAAGCGATCATCTCGTCGTATCGCCGGGTCTGATAGACGACGTGCGCGAACTTTACCGGACTGGCCATGAGGTCTGCTCCCTGAGGGTCCGGAACCCTAGCGGTCGTTTGGATCTGAAAACAGTCCGTGGGCTTCCCTTTTTCGCACCGCGCCCGTAACCCTCGACGGATGGACGCCGAGCTTCTCCCCGCCACCGCCCCGTTCCGCGATCCGCTTTATGCGCCGCGACGCCTGGAGGTTCAGGCGCGAGCGGGCGGCGAGTTTGTCCTGTTCAATCCGACACCCTTTTCGCAAGACCATCAGACGACGACCCAATCGCTCGCCCATTGGGCGGGGGCCGCGCCTACCCGGCTGTGGCTTGCGGAACGCTCCGGCGAGGGCTGGCGGACCCTGTCGTTTGCCGAGGCCTGGCAGCGGGTTACAGCGCTGGCGGCAGGGCTGCGGAGCCTGGGGATCGTGGGCGACCGCCCGCTGCTGATCCTGGCGCGGAACAATATTGACCACGCGTTGATCACCTATGCCGCCATGAGCCAGGGGATGCCGGTGGCGCCTGTGTCGCCGCAGTACGGCCTGCCCGGCGCAAATCTGGCGCGCCTGACCCACGCCTGTCAGGTGCTGAATCCGGCAGCGGTCTATGTGGAGGACGCCGGGCTGTTTGCCGATGGATTGTCGGCGGACGCGCTGGCCGGTCTGCCGGTGATCGCCGGGCTCAATCCACGCGCATCGAAAGTCCCCCTTGAGCGCCTGTACGGCGAGGGCTCGGCTGACCCCACGGCCAAGCCCGAACAGCACGCCAAATACCTGCTGACCTCCGGCTCCACCGGCCTGCCCAAGGCGGTGATCTGCACCCACTATGGCATGAGCATCAACGCCGCCCAGATTGCGGCCTGTTTCGACGATCCCGATCCGCCGGTGATGGTCCACTCCGCGCCCTGGAGCCACAGCCTGGGGGGCAATGCGATCCTGCACATGGCGGCGCGGCGCGGCGGCACAGTCTATATCGACGCGGGCCAGCCCACGGCGGCGAGATTTGGCGAGACGGTGCGCAACCTGAAGGAAATTTCGCCGACCTATCAGAACATGGTCCCCGCAGCCTGGATGCTGTTTGCCGAGGCGCTGGAGGGCGACGACCAGCTGGCGCGCACCTTCTTTGAGCGCGTTCGCCTGATGCAGTATGGCGGCGCGGCACTGGGCCAGGCGACGGCGGACCGGATCCAGGCGGTCGCGGTGCGGACCATCGGCCAACGCATCAGTTTTGGCTCGGGGTATGGCGCCACCGAGACCGGGCCAACCGCCTGCAATGTCCACTGGCCGAACGCGCGGATGGGGATGATCGGGCTGCCGCTGCCGGGCACTTCGGTGCGGTTGGTGCCCACGGCGGGCAAGCTGGAGTTCCGGGTCAAGGGGCCGCAGGTCTCTCAGGGTTATCTGGGTCAGCCCGAGCTGTCAGCGGCGTCCCGCGATGCGGAGGGCTTCTACAAGGTGGGCGACGCCGCCCGCTTTGTGGACGCAAACGACCCGAAGGCCGGAATGATCTTCGATGGCCGCGTCTCCGAAAACTTCAAGCTGGTGTCCGGCACGTTCGTGGGCGTGGGCGAACTGCGGCTGGACGCCATCGGCGCAATCGGCGATGCGGTCACCGACGCGGTGGTCTGTGGTGAGGGCGAGGAGACCGTGGGCCTGTTGCTCTATCCGAACCCAACGATAGCGCGCAGCCAGATCGAGGCTGCGGTCCGGACGGGCCTGACCGCCCACAACGCCCACGCCAAAGGCTCTGGGGGCAAGGTGAGCCGCGCTCTGGTTCTGCCAGGTCCGCCGGATCCGAATACCGGCGAGATCACCGACAAGGGCTATATCGCCCAGAGCCTCGCCCGAACCCGATATGCAGACGCCGTAACGCGCCTGTTCGCCAACCCCGCCCCTCAAGATGTGATGGTGTTCTAGATGAACGGCGCCGACGCCCTGATCGCGACCCTGGTGGCCAATGAGGTCACCGCCTGCTTCGCCAACCCTGGCACCTCGGAGATGCAGTTCGTGGCAGCCCTCGACGGCGTGCCTGCCATGCGGCCGGTGCTCTGCCAGTTCGAGGGCGTGGCGACGGGGGCGGCGGATGGATATGGTCGCATCGCGGGCAAGCCGGCGTGCACGCTGCTGCACCTGGGTCCGGGCTACGGCAACGGGGTGGCCAATCTGCACAATGCCCGGCGCGCCTATACGCCGATTGTGAATGTGGTGGGCGACCATGCCACCTATCACCGCCAGTACGATGCGCCGTTGAACTCCGACATCGCCACCTTGGTGAAGCCCAATTCGATCTGGGCGAAGTCCGCCGACAGCGCCGACACCGTGGCCAGCCTGGCCGCCGAAGCCGTGGCCGCCAGCTGTGGCCCGCCCGGCGGCCCGGTCAGCCTGATCCTGCCCGCCGATTCGGCATGGCTTCCGGCCAGCGGCGAGCCGGTGATCGCCCAGATTCCGGTGCGACCCGCGCCGTCCAGCCAGGCGGTCGAAGCCGCTGCGCGCGCCATCAAGGCGGCCAGGAAGCCCGTGATCCTGCTGGGCGGTCAGGCCTGCAGCGCCGAGGCGATCCATGAAGCGGGGCGGCTGAGTGCGGTGGGCGTGACCGTCTATACCGACACCTTTGTCGCCCGGCAGCCGCGCGGCGCCGGCGGTTTTGCGCCGAAGAAGATGCAGTACTTCGGCGAACTGGCGCTCGCGGAACTGGAGGGCACCGACCTGATGGTGTTCGCCGGCACGACCATGCCGGTGGCCTTCTTCGCCTATCCCGACCGTCCCAGCGTGCTGGTCCCGGAGGGGTGCGCCACCCTGACACTGGCGGAGCGCGCCGAGGATTCCGTCACTGGCCTGGGCGCGCTGGCCGACGCATTGGGCGCGCCAAAACAGGGGCCGACCCAGCCCCTCGTGCTACCCGATGCGGCGCCTTCGGGTGCGCTGAATGCTCACCTGATCGGAACGTCCATTGCCCGTCACATGCCCGAGGGCGCGATCATCTGCGACGACGCCGTGACGTCGGGCGCCGGGGTCGCGGCGGCGACGCTGAGCGCCCGTCCGCATGATGTACTGGCCCTGACCGGAGGCGCCATTGGCATCGGCCTGCCGCTGGCCATCGGGGCTGCGGTGGCGGCGCCGGATCGCAAGGTGCTGTCCCTGAACGGCGACGGCGCGGCCATGTACACGGTGCAGGCGCTATGGACGATGGCGCGGGAGAACCTCGACATCACCGTGGTGATCTTCGCCAACCACAGCTACCGGATCCTCAACATCGAGATGCAGCGCACCGGCGCCGGAAAAGCGGGGCCATCGGCCCGCAAGCTGCTCGATCTGGACGATCCCAAGGTGGACTGGGTGTCCCTGGCCAAGGGGATGAGACTGCCCACCCTCCGCTGCACCACCGCCGAGGAATTCGACAAGGCCTTTGCCGGCGCGATGAACCAGCGCGGGCCAATGTTCATCGAAGCGGCGATGTGACGACCTTCACGTAGCGCCGTACGGAAAAGGCCCGCGGATCGCTCCGCGGGCCTTCGTCGTTCCGATGGTGACCGATCAGCTGTTGGTGGGCAGCTTGCAGTTGCCCGCGAACGCGCAGCCCGTCGCCTTGACCGCCGTCACCGCTGTCGTGACCTGATACTCGATCACATAGCCCTTCAGTTTGTCCGCGCAGGCCACCTCGACATAGGTGTTGCCCTGCTCGTTCTTGCCGACCAGCCGGGTGTCCGACACGACGCACGAGTTGACGTTGTTCTTCTTCAGGTCGGCCGTATAGACGGCGAGATCAACCGTCTTGGTCAGTGAGCATTTGAACCCGGTGATCGGTGCGCGGGCGCAGTCGACAGCCAGGCTCGGCTTTCCCGGAGCCCGGAAGATACCAATCATGCCGGTGCCGTCCTTGCAGAGCATCTCGACATCTTCCTCGCCAGCCTTCGGCGGGAACAACGCATAGCGCGTGACGTCACAGGTCGCGCCGGCGGCCTTGGCCAGTTTTGTATAGAGTGCGGCCTGTTCGGTCAGCGCCTCGCGCGCGTCTGTCAGTTCGCAGCCCCCGAGGATCTGGGTTGCCTTGGCGCACTCAAATGTCTCGGACAGGGCACCCGACGCGGCGGCCTTGTAGATATAGCCCTTCCCGCCTTCACAGGCGGCTTCGTAGTAGGTTGAATTGTCCTTCGCGGTCCCGACGAAGCGGCGATCCTTGACGGTGCAGCCGTTGTTGGCCGCTGCGGCATACTTGTCCACGATCAGCATGCGCGCGACTTTGTCGTTGATCACGCACTTCAGATTGGACTCCGAGCCATCATACATCAGGCAGTTCTGGGCCTGTGCGGGCTTGGTGGTCTCAAAGGGCGCGCTGGCCACCAGAATATAGCCTGCGCCCCCCTGACAGGCGACCTCGACGTAGGTGTTGGCCTTGGTCTGGCCGATCCCGCGTGCCTGTTCGGGCAGGCAATCGACCCCCGCCGTCTTCATCATCGGCATGAGCAGGGCCTTGGGGTCGGCGTTCCCCGGAAGCATGCACGGCGCCGAGGGCGGCTGGCCCGGGGCCGGCGGCGTGTTGGCTTCGACACAGCTGAATACGGTGGGCGTACCCTCCGCCGGAGCCTGCAGGATGTAGCCCATGGCGCCCGCACCACATGCGACTTCGTAATAGGAAACCTTGGCCTTCTTGTCCTCGCCGACCAGACGTGCCTCGGACACCTGGCAAGGCAGGCCCGCGGCCTGGGCGACAGCCGGCGCCTTGGCCATGCCGGCCTTGATCGCCGCGGGCGGGATAGCCGCTGCAGCCGCCGGCTTCTTGGCCTGGGAAATGGCGGTTGCCGGGACCATCAGCGCGGCCATGAGGGCCAGCGCCAACCCGAATGCTCTGGGCGTCTTCACCAATGTCTTCTCCTCGGTCATGACCTGGGGTCGTGATTTTGCGGGCACATAAGCGCGGAGCGGCACCCGGGGTCAAGCTACCCATGGATGCGGGCCGAACTATGACTTCCTTACTGGAGACCGTGACGTCAGCAACCGCGCACTTTCAATTGAGAGCCATCAACACCCGTGACCTCTACCGATGTCCCGACCGCCAGCGCGTCGCCCTCGACAAGTTGCGCCGCCCACTCCTTGCCGTCGATGGAAACCCGACCCATGCCGCCCACGAAAGGACTGACCGAGGATCCGCGATGGCCGACGATCCGGCCGACATTGTCGTTGATGTCATCCCCGTCTGTCGACGCCCCACGGGGCAGATAGCGGCGCACCCCCAGGGTCGAGATCAACGTCAACACGGCGAAGATCAAAACCGTAGTTGGCAAGCTGGTCCCGGCCAGGGCGACGACGACGGCGGTCAAGCCAGCTGAGGCCGCGACCCACAACAGCCACCCCGATCCCGTCAGCACTTCAACGGCCAGCAACCCCGCCGCCAGCCCCGCCCAGATCCACATCGGCTGCGAATAATAGACGCTTGCCAGAGTATCCATGGCCTCAGACCCCCGAGGACGGAACGACAGGACCTCCGCGCGCACGCGGCGGTTGCCTGGGTGCGACGGGCGTGTCGGCGCCGATCGCTTTCACCAGCTCGCCGATGCCGCCGATGGTGCCGACCAGCGCGCTCATCTCGGCGGGAACGATCACCATCTTCTGGTTGGGGCTCTCGGCCAGCTTGCCGAAGGCCTCGACATACTTCTGGGCCACGAAATAGTTGATGGCGTTGACGTCGCCGGCTGCGATGGCATCAGAGACCAGTTCGGTGGCCTTGGCCTCGGCGGCGGCGGAACGCTCGCGCGCCTCGGCGTCGCGGAAGGCGGCCTCACGACGGCCCTCGGCCTGCAGGATCGCCGCCTGCTTCTGGCCCTCTGCCACGGTGATGGCGGCCTGCTTTTCACCATCGGCTTCGGTGATCACGGCGCGGCGCTCGCGCTCGGCCTTCATCTGGCGGGCCATGGCGTTGGTGATATCCGGCGGCGGTTGCAGGTCCTTGATCTCGATGCGCGCCACCTTGACGCCCCAGGGGCTGGTCGCCTGGTCGATGACGTCCAGCAGCCGGGTATTGATCTGGTCGCGCTGGGACAAGACCTCGTCCAGCTCCATATTGCCCACCACGGTGCGCAGGTTGGTCATGGTCAGCTGAGTGATGGCGAAGTCCAGATTGGTCACGCGATAGGCGGCCGCCGCAGCGTCCATCACCTGAATGAACACGATGGCGTCCACCTGGACCGAGACGTTGTCCTTGGTGATCACATCCTGGCGCGGCACATCCAGCACCTGTTCCATCATGTTGATCTTGCGACCGATGCCTTCAACAAACGGGGTCAGGAAGCTGATCCCCGGCTTCAGCGTGCGCGTGTAGCGACCAAACGTCTCGACGGTAAACTCGCGGCCCTGCGGTACGATCTTGATGGCGCCGAGGGCCACGACGAGCGCCAGAATCAGGAATGCGCCTACGACGATCAATTCCATGTCAGTCCTCCCGACTTGAGGGCCAAGTCTACCGGGACTATGGGACCAACGCCACGGAAACCGGAGATGGGGGCGAGGCGCCATACTCGCGCCACCGACGTCGTTCTGATACCGAACCAGGATGATCCGAAACGCTCTCATGACACTCTCGGCCGCCGTGCTGTGCCTGGCCGCTGCCCCGGCGAAGCCCGGTCCCGTTGCGGCCGCGGTCAAGGCGGCACCGGCAAAGCCCCTACCGGCCAGGCCGGCCCCAACACGTGCCGCCGTACCCGCCACCGACTTCGACGCCCGGAACCCTCAGGGCCTGATGGAGCTCGTCGGCGCTGCGGGTGCCAAGGTGCAGACCCGGTCACGCGAGGATGACACCGTTTTCGTCGCGGTCACCTCGACGGCGGCGTCTTTTTCCATGCAGTTCGCCGGTTGCAGCCCACAGGGGCGCGGCTGCCGGGCGGTCCTTTTCGATGCGGCGCTGGATCGTGCGGCCGTCGGCGCAAGCCAGATCAATGGCTTCAACCAGACCTCAGTGATGTGCCGGGTCTATCAGGACCGCGCCGGGATGCAGCACGTGCTGTACTCGACGATCCTGCTCAAGTCGTCGTCGCGAGATGACCTCGCGACCCACCTTCAAGCCTGGCAAGGCTGCCTCGCCGACGCGCATGATTTCCTGAAAGACCCCGTGGCCTATCTGGCCAATTCAGCCTGAACTCAGGCGGCGATGCGGGCCGGCGCGCGGGTCCGGGATATCGGCGCGGGCTGGGGCCGGGAGAACGTAAATTCCTCGTCGGTCGAGAGTTCCGGAACAAACCGGTAGTCGGCGACATCGAAGGCCCGGAGGTCGGCGGCGCGGTCGATACGATGGTCGATGGCGTAGCGCGCCATCAGGCCCCGCGCCTTTTTCGCGTAGAACGAAACAATGCGGGCCTCGCCGTCCTGTTCCTCCAGGAACCGGCAGGACAACACCGGCAGGGTCAGCGCCTTGCGATCGACGGCGCCGAAGTACTCACCGCTGGCGCAGTTAACGAGGGTCTTGTCCTTCTGGCCCTGAGCCGCAGCGTTCAGGGCCTCGGAGACACGTGGACCCCAGAAGTCGTAGAGGCTCTGTCCACGCCGGGTCTTGATCCGCACGCCCATTTCCAGACGGTAGGGCTGGATGGCGTCAAGCGGACGCAACACGCCATAGAGACCTGACAGGATCCGGACATGGTCCTGCGCCCAGGCCAGCCCCTTGCGATCCAGCTCGCGCGCTTTCAGACCGGAATAGACATCCCCGTTGAAGGCAAAGGCGGCCTGCACACCTTCATCTGACGCCGGGTCGAAGGCCTGGAAGCGTTCGCGGTTCAGTTTGGCCAGGCTGTCGGAGAGCGACATCATGCGCTTCAGGTCGGCAACCCGCAGCTTGCGGGTGGTTTTGGCCAGTTCGGCGACCTGATCGGTCATCTGCGGCGCGGTGATCGCGACGGACGCCGGCGCGGCGGTGAAATCAAGAGATTTGGCCGGGGACAGGACAATCAACATGCGAGGGTCTTACGGCGACGTGGGAGGCGCGCCAAGCCTCCTGTGAGGACTGGCAAGATATAGCGACTGGAGGGTCTCGAGACCTGCACCCTTGTCGACCAGACCGGGCTTTTTGCCTTCCCCGATTTCGGGGAAGGGGGACCGTCGGCCGAAGTCGGCGAGAGCCGGCTGAAGAGCCGAGGGTGGAAGGGGCGCGACCGGGCACAGAGCTTGAACTCGCCCCCTCCACCCCGCCTTGCAGGCGCGGTCCCCCTCCCCCGCTTCGCGTGGGAGGCAAGGTACGCCACAGCGTTTTTCGCGGGTCTTGCAGCGACGTTTTGGCCTAGAACAGAACCCGTGGATTGAGGATGCGTTTGGGGTCGAGGGCGTGGCGGATGGCTCGCTGGGCGGCCAGTTCAACCTCGCCTTTGTAGCGCGCGCCCTCGGCGGTTTTCATGGAGCCCAGACCGTGTTCGGCGCTGATGGAGCCGCCCATCCGGGCCACAATGTCGTGGACGATGCGGGAGCCTCCGTCGCGTCGGGCAGCATGCTCGGCGTCCGACCCTTCGTCGGGACGCAGGACGTCGTAGTGGATATTGCCGTCGCCCACGTGGCCGAAGGCGGCGATCCGGGCACCGGGGGCGAACGCCTGCATGGCCGCCGTCGCCTCCGCCAGAAAGGCGGGGACCTGACTGACCGGCACCGCGACGTCATGCTTCCAGGTGGCCCCCTCGGGCTTCTGGGCCGGAGACTGGTTCTCCCGGATCGCCCACAACGCCTTGGCCTGGGTGTCGGTCTGGGCCACCACCGCGTCGCGGACCAGGCCGACCTCCAGTCCCGACTCAAGGAAACGCGCCATGGCGGCCTCGGCCGAGCCGGGTTCTCCGGACGAGAACTCGGCCAGAACGTACCAGGGATGTGGCCCTGACAGGGGGTCCCGGGTGCCGGGGATGTTGCGCAGGGCGAATTCGACGCCGAGCCGGCCCATCAGTTCAAAGGCCTCGACGGCCCCGCCGGTATCGTCCTTGGCGCGGGTCAGCAGCTCCAGCGCCGCCTCGGGCGTGTCGACGCCGATCATCGCCACGGCGCGCGACGCCATCAGCGGGAACAGCTTCAGCGCCGCCGCCGTCACCACCCCCAGCGTGCCCTCGGCCCCGATCAGGAATTGCTTGAGGTCATAGCCGGTGTTGTCTTTGCGCAGGCGCTTCAGCCCGTTCCAGATTTCGCCATTCGGCAGCACTGCCTCCAGACCGAGAACCAGATTTCGGGTCATGCCATAGCGAAGGACCTGGGTGCCGCCAGCATTGGTGGACACCACGCCGCCGACGGTCGCTGATCCCTCGGACGCCAACCCCAGCGGAAAACGACGGTGCACCTCGGCCGCCGAGGCATGGACCTCAGACAGGGTGACGCCGGCCTCTGCGACAAGCACGTCGTCATAGGCCTCCACCTCGCGGATTGTGCGCAGGCGTTCGGTGGACAAGAGGATTTCGCCCTGCGGGATCTGTCCCCCCACCAGACCGGTGTTGCCGCCCTGGGTGGTGATCGCCTGCCCGGCCTCAAAGCAGATGCCGACCACGGCGGCCACATCCGCCGTCGATTTCGGCAGGGCCAGAAACGGCGTAGTCCCGACCCAGCGATCGCGCCATTCCACCAGTTTGGGCGCGAGGCGATCCGGGTCCTCGCTCCAGCCGCCCGGACCCAGCACGGCTTTCAGGCGCGAAATCACGTCGGCGGATACGGGGGCGATCATGGCCGCATGACTAGCCTTCCGTCGCACGTTTTGCCAGTATATACTCCGATATATACCGGAGTCCGCCATGGCCATCCTGATCAAGAACCCGGAGACCGAACGCAAGGCGCGCGAACTGGCGAGCTTGCGCGGGCTGAGCATCACGGCGGCCCTCGACGGCGCGCTGGACCGGGCCTTGGCGGAGACGCTGCAAAAGCGGAAGAAACTGTCGCTGGCCGAGATGATTGCCGCCACCGAACTGCTGCGCGCCGAGGCCGGAATAAAAGGGCCCCTGCCACCTGTAACAAAAGCCGAGTGGGACGAAATCAATGAAATCCCGGGCTTCGCCGAGGACGACGATTGATCGTTGTAGACGCCTCGGCGCTGGTCGCCATCGCCCAGGCGGAACCGGAAGAGGTGCCGTTCCTTGCCGTGCTTCAGGAATCCGAGAGAGCGTGGCTTTCTCCGATCAACTACGTCGAAACAGGGCTCATCCTGGCGCGCCGCAGGGTTGTTCCGGATCAGCCCCGACTCGACCGCTGGCTTGCCAGCGTGAACGTGAGCGTTAGTGAAGGCGTCGAATTGGGATCTTCGGCGCTGGCGGCCTACCTGCGCTACGGCAAGGGCTTCCACCCTGCCCGGCTGAACCTGGCCGACTGCTTCGCTTACGCACTGGCCAGGCAGCTCGACCTGCCGCTTCTGTACAAGGGCGATGACTTCGCCAAGACCGACATTCGCCCGGCGATCTAACCCACAAACCCCGCCGCACGGCGCAGGCGGTCGTTGATGGCTTCACCCAGGCCCTGCGGCGGGATCGGGGCCACGGCGATGGCAGTGGGGTTGGTGCGGTCTGCGCTCCGCAGATAGGCGAACAGATTGGCGGCGGCTTCGCGCAGATCGCCCGATGGGCTGAGGTTCCAGGGGCCGGAGCCCGTGCTTCCGAAGGACAGCCAGGCCTCGCCGGGGGCCGGGGACACCACATCCAGCCGCACCGGAGCCTTGGGCGCATAGTGACGGGTCAGGCGGCCGGGGGATCGTTTGGCGTCGCCTTCTGCCTCCAGCAATGGTCCGATGATCGCCTCGATCTCGCTGCGCGTGACTGCGCCCGGGCGGAGCAACCGGGCCTCGTCCAACAGGGCAACCACGGTCGATTCCAGACCGACGGCGCAGGGGCCGCCATCCAGGGCAACGGTCGCCGCCGTGCCCGTCTCCTCCATGGCATCCGCCCACGTCGTGGGGCTGGGGCGGCCCGAGCGGTTGGCGGAGGGCGCGACCAAGGGTCCCCCAAATGCCGCGATCAGCGCTTGCGCCACGGGGTTGGCAGGCACCCGCACCGCGACGGTATCAAGGCCCGCACGGGCCAGATCGCACACCGCATCGCCATCGGTGACCGGCAACACCAGGGTCAGCGGCCCTGGCCAGAACGCCGCGGCCAGGCGTTCGGCGCGATCATCAAAGCGGGCGATGCGACGCGCCATCGCCACGTCGCCGACGTGGGCGATCAGGGGGTTGAAAGCGGGACGGCCCTTGGCCTCGTAGACGGCGGCGACGGCACGCGCATTGGCAGCATCGGCCGCCAGCCCATCGACGGTCTCGGTCGGCATCAACACCAGGCCGCCGTTGGCCAGCGCCGCGGCGGCAGCGGCTATTTGCGACGCGCCTTCAGCGCGATCCGCACCGTCACCCTGGCCGGTATCTGATCGGTGCTCGTCCACTCGCCCTGCCCAACACCGAAGGTCGTCCGGTCGAGGCTGGTTACACCGCTGACCTCGGCCCTGTCGCCGTCGATCTTCAGGCGGAACGGCAGGTCGAGGGGGCGCCTGACGCCGCGAAGGGTCAGTTTGCCGCGCGCCACGAAGCGGCCCTCGCCGGTCTTTTCGAAGCGGGTCGCGGTGAACGTCGCCTTGGGATGGACGCTGGCGTCGAACCAGTCGGAGCCCGGCAGGCTGGCGTCACGCTGTTCGTCGCCGGACCGGGCCGAGGTCATGTCGATGGATATCGACACCTTCGAGCGATCCAGCGCATTCGGGCTGAAGAGGATGTCGGAGGTCCAGCGGTCGAACCGACCCTGGATGGCTTCGCCGCCCCATGAGGTCGCAAACGTCAAGCTGGAACTGCGGTCGACAGTCCAGACGACAGGATCAGCTTCGACCGTTGGGGCAACCGGCGGCGGGGCTTCGGTTGTTGCGGGAACTGGCACCTCATCGGGGATTTCCATCGCCACGGGCGTCGGCGCGGCAGCGTGGGGTCGGGGTGGATCGTACAGGCGGCCGAACGCGACGACAGCGCCGAGGGCGACTGGAATGGCCAACAGGCGTGGGTCAAGCCGCCGCTCGAACCGGAGCCAGGATGCCATCCGGGGCAGAACGGGCTCGTCGCGGCCTGAGAACTGATGCTTGAGCGCGCCCGTGACATGCAGCGCCACCAGCACATAGGCCCCCTTGATAATCAGTTCGTGGCTGACCTCGCCCACCTCATGCCACATGGCCTTCGCGGACGGTGCCAGGTCGGCGAGACCCGGAATGTGCGGCCAGGGCACCACGCCGAACAGCAGGGTCGGAAACGCCAGGCGACTGGCCGAGGTCGCCAGCCATCCTGTGAGCGGCATGCCGATCATCACCGCATAGAGCGCCCAATGCACGAACCCGGAGAGTCGCCGCTCCCATACTGAAAGCGAGGCGGGTTCGGGGGGCGGCGGGTTCAGGAAGCGCCAGACCAATCTCAGGACGCTCAGCAGCAGCACCGAAATCCCGATAGACTTGTGCAGCTGGATGATAGCGAACGCCTCGGGTGTCCGTCCCTCCATCCGCCCGGCCAACACCACCTGCAGCACGATCAGGGCCGCGATCATCCAGTGCAGCAACATGGCGACGCTGGAGTATCGCGCAGAGGAAATGGATTTCGTGGGATCGGACATTGGCTTACTTCTTGGCAAACTCGACGTCGAAGACCAGATCAATCCTGTCATCGGCAAACGGACGCCCGGCGATGATGCCAAATTCCGATCTTCTGATCGCCCCCCTGCCCGAAAACTGCATACGCGCACCAGCGCCCAAAGGATCTGACCCGAAGCCATTGAACTGTACATCAAGGGTGATAGGTCGCGTCACGCCGTGGAATGTCAGATCGCCGGAGAGCTTGCCCCGGCCGTTGGCATCGGCAACCAGCGCGGTCGAGTGGAACCGTATGACGGGATATTTGTCCGGCTCGAAATAGCGAACGATGGCGCGGTTGAACATCGTGTTCTCGGCCTCGACCGCGCGGGGGTCGACGGTGATTTCCACCTGGGTAGACTGCCAGCTGGCGGGATCGTAGTCGAAGCTTCCACTCAGCTTGTTGAACCGCATCGTGTAGCGCGAAAGGCCGCCCATCAGCGGGATGCGAATGGCCAGACTGGATTGGCGCGTGTCCAGCACATAGGCCCCCGCCGGGACCCTGGTCGGGTCGCGCGTGGGCGGATCCGCAAGCGTCGCGGCCGGCCAAAGCGTCAGGCCAAGCGCCATGAACACAAACGCGCGACGCAGCATCCGGGGGTATTCTCCTTGGGTGATCGGAGATGATACGCACAAGCACGGCGGCGGGATGGCAAGAAATTCGGCGTCGGCTTCCGAACTTCGTGATGTCGCGCCAATCAGGGTTGCAACAGTGCCCCAACGGACGTTGAGGTTCGCGAGCCCTGACTCCGGGTCGACCTGCCGAGGCTTCCTTGCCTTCGCCGAATTCGGGGAAGGGGGACCGTCGGCGCAGCCGAGGGTGGAAGGGGCGGGACCGGGCTCGGAGCTTGAACTCGCCCCCTCCACCACGCCTTGCAGGCGCGGTCCCCCTCCCCCGTAAACCGGCGAGGCAAAGGCGCACCACGTTATCTTCCGTTGGGCAGGCAGCGAATTTCTGCTTAGGAACCGCGGGAAACCCCGTGAGACGCCCATGACCTTTCGAGCCCCTGCCCGCGACCTTGCCTTTGCGCTGAAGACCCTCGGCCACAGTGAGTTGCTGGCGCGCGCCTATCCGGATCTGGACGAGGCGACCGTGGAGGCGGTGCTGGAGGGGGCTGCCGCGTTTGCCGACAACGAACTGTCGCCGCTGAACCGCAAGGGCGATACCGAGGGTGCGCGGTACGAGAATGGCCGGGTTACCGCTGCGCCGGGGTTTGCCGACGCTTATCGGCTGTTTGTCGAGCAGGGCTGGAACTCGTTGTCCGCCGATCCGGCGCATGGCGGCCAGGGGCTGTCGAAGGCGCTGGAACTGGCGGTGTTCGAGATGGTGCACGCGGCCAATATGGCCTTCGGTCTCTGCCCGATGCTGACCCAGGGGGCCATTGAGGCCATCGCGCTGCACGGGACCGAGCGGCAAAAGCGGCTGGTGCTGCCCAAGCTGGTGTCCGGCGAGTGGACCGGCACCATGAACCTGACCGAGCCCCAGGCTGGCTCGGATCTCGCCGCGCTCACCACCCGCGCCGAGCCGGACGGCCAGGGCGGCTATCGCCTGACCGGCCAGAAGATCTTCATCACCTGGGGAGACCACGACGCGGCGGACAACATCTGCCATCTGGTGCTGGCCCGAACGCCGGACGCGCCTCCGGGGGTGAAGGGCATCAGCCTGTTCCTGGCCACCAAGAAGATGGTCAAGGATGACGGGTCCCTTGGTGGGCTGAATGACCTGCGCGCCGGATCCATCGAGCACAAGCTGGGCATCCACGGCTCACCGACCTGCGTCATGCTGTTCGAAGGCGCCCAGGCCGAACTGGTCGGCGAACTGGGCCAGGGTCTGCCGCATATGTTCGTGATGATGAACGCGGCGCGCCTGCAGGTGGGCGTCCAGGGCGTGGCCATCGCCGAGCGGGCATTCCAGCAGGCGCTGGCCTACGCCACCGAGCGCAAGCAGGGCCGCACCGCCTGGGAGGCCGACGGCGCAATCTATGGCCACCCGGACGTGCGGCGCACCCTGATGCTGATGAAGGCCAAGATCGAGGCCGCACGGGGCATCTGTCTGGTCACCGGTGTGCTGGCGGATATCGCGCGCCTTGCCGACTCAGCCGAGGAACGGACCTCGGCCAAGGCCCGCCAGGAACTGTTGACCCCCATCGCCAAGGCCTGGTCCACGGACATCGGCGTCGAGGTGGCGTCCCAGGGCGTGCAGTTACACGGCGGCATGGGATTCATGGAGGAGACCGGCGCAGCGCAGCACTATCGCGACGCCCGCATCGCGCCGATCTATGAGGGCACGAACGCCATCCAGGCCATCGACCTGATCGGTCGCAAGGTGCGGCTGAACGGCGGGGCGACGATGCGGGCGCTGTGTGCCGACATGATGCTGACGGCAGACCTGCTTGCACAGAGCCCGGACCTGACTTCGGTTGGCCGACGGCTGGCGTCCGGGATCGCGGCCCTTGAGCGCGCTACCGACGCCATCGTCGCCGCCGACAACAATACGGCGCTGGCCTCCGCATCGCCCTTCCTGAACCTGGCCGGCGATGTGGTGGGCGGGTGGATTCTGGCGCGCCACGCCCTGGCCTCGACCGGAGACCCGGACCCCTGGATGCAGGCGAAAAGCGCCATGGCCCGGCTGTATGCCAGCCAGATCCTCAGCCTGGCACCGGGTGTTGCAGACGGCCTGTGCGAAGACGCGTCAGACCTGGAGGGTACCTCGGCAGCTGCACTCGCGGGTTAGGAGAGCGCCCGCGACGTCCGGTTGAAGAACGCTGTTCTTCTGGGATTCACCTTTGTCGCCTAGTCTCGGCGCTGAGATGGCGGCCACTCCGAACGATCACGCTGCGACGCCGGTCGGCAGCTCGTCTGATGCCCAGCAGACCAACTATCAGTTGCTGCTGGCCAGCCTGGTGTTCCCGATCAGCGCGCACATCGTGGTCAATATGATCGCTACGGTCAGCATCCTGCTGATTGGCCATCCCGTGATCGCGGCTGTGTTCTTTTGCACCGCATCGCTGATCGATGCCGGGCAGCAACTCGTCGTCAAGCGGTGGATCGCCCTTAGCGCAGAGATCGATCTGGAGACCGGCATGCGACGCCTTGCCGTGATGTGCGGGGTTCGCACCAGCGTCTACATCGGCCCCACCGTCGCGATGGTGATCCTCGCGCCGGGCCTGGCGGAACTGGCCTTCTTTGCGGTCCAGTTCGCGACACTCCTGACCCTCGCCCTGAGCGCGGGCGTGCTTTCACGGCTGATATTCTGGAGCTTCTGCACTCCGATCATGATTGCGGCCACGCTCCTGGTCGCCACGCTGTTCGCGCCGGTCCAGATGTTTGCTCTCGGACTCAGCCTGTTCACCTTACTGGTCATGCTCGCGTTGACGTCGGAGAGTACCACCAAAGCCATAGCGACCTGGCATGCCGCCTTCCGGTCCAATATGGCCCTGGTTCTTGATCTGGCGACCGCGCGCGACATCGCTCGTACCGCCAACAACGCCAAGTCGAATTTCCTGGCAACCATGAGCCACGAGATCCGGACGCCCATGAACGGTGTTCTGGGGATGGCCCAGCTGCTGAAGCGTGACGCCGTCGATCCAGTCCAGGCCCAGCGCCTGAACGTCCTGATCGACAGTGGCGAGTATCTGCTGGCGATCCTCAACGACATCCTGGATGTCTCGAAGATCGACGCCGGCAAGCTGGAGCTGATGCCTGCTCCCGAGAGTGTCGGCGGCCTGCTGGAGAAACTGGTTGGCTTCTGGATTGCGCGCGCCAATGAGGCGGGCGTCGCACTGACCCTGCAGGTTGCGCCCGACGTGCCGGATCAGGTGATGGTCGATGCCCTGCGGTTACGCCAGGTGCTGTTCAATCTGGTCGGCAATGCGCTGAAGTTCACCGAGCACGGCTCCGTCGAGATCATCGCCGAGGCGACGGACCGCGGCGGCAGCATGATCGACCTGCATGTGGCGATCCGGGATACCGGACCCGGTATCGCAGAGCGCCACCTGGCGTTCCTGTTCGACCGCTTCTCCCAGGTGGAGGACGCCGAAGCCCGGCGGTTCGGGGGTACGGGCCTGGGCTTGGCGATCGTCAAGCAACTGACCGAGCTGATGGGCGGCCGGGTGTGGGTCGAGAGCGAACTTGGCAAAGGCTCGACGTTCCATGTCGAGATCCCGCTGCAGGTCATCACCGCGTCCGCTGACGAAGCGCCGCAGGCTGTCGCCGACGATGTACCGATGGGGTCGCTGCGGCTGCTGGCGGTGGACGACAACGCCACGAACCTGCTGGTTCTGGATCAGCTGTTGAGCAGCCTTGGCCACCATGTCGCCAAGGCCTTGAGCGGCGCCCAGGCGCTGGAGGTGCTGGCCGACCAGACCTTCGACCTGGTGCTGACCGACATCCAGATGCCGGAGATGACGGGAACGGAGCTGCTGCAGCGGCTGCGCGCGGAACCCGGTCCCAACCGCGAGGTGCCGGTTCTGGCACTCACCGCCGATGTTACCTCGGGCGGTCGCCAGCACTATCTGGACCTGGGCTTTGCCGAGCACGCCGCCAAGCCGATCCAGATCGAGGCCCTGCTGCACGCGGTGGCGGGGGCACTGGATTCGAGGCGATTCGGTTCAGATATCTCCGTCGCTGTGTGACGCTGCCGGAACCCCGGCACCGGCCTGCCCCGAAGCCTCCCACCAGTAGGGCTCGCGCACCCGCGTGCCCGTGACGGTCTCGTTCATGGTCAGCGGGTCGTAAAGCCGCCCGCCCAGCATGACGCGGAAGATCTTGTCGCTGTTGCGGATGTCGACCGTCGGGTCGGCGTCCAGCACGACAAGGTCGGCCAGCTTGCCCACCTCCAGCGACCCGATATCGTCGGCATAGCCGAGGGCCGTCGCCGGCATGATCGTTCCGGCCCGCAGGGCGTCGATGGGGCTCCATCCGCCCCGGACGAAGGACCACAGCTCCCAGTGCGAACCGACGCCGGCCTGTTGGCCGTGGGCACCGATAGAGACCTGAACGCCGCGCGCCGCCAGCTTGCCGGCCTCGCGGGCGCTTTCGTCGTCGACGTAGTCGTCCTCGGCGGCGATGACCCGGCGCACATTGTCGGCGGCCAGGATGCCGGGCGGGATATGGCGCGTCAGCAGCGGATGCTTCCAGACGTCGGTGTGGGCGCGCCAGTAGGGGTCTCCGGCCAAGCCGCCGAAGGTCACCACCAGGGTCGGTGTGTAGGCCGTCTTCGTCTGGGACCAGAGACTCAACAGATCCTCATAGAAGA
The DNA here is from genome assembly GCA_031379795.1 of Alphaproteobacteria bacterium. Taxonomy (GTDB): domain Bacteria; phylum Pseudomonadota; class Alphaproteobacteria; order Caulobacterales; family Caulobacteraceae; genus Phenylobacterium. The sequence goes on along the minus strand of JANNFM010000334.1, from coordinate 15,853 downwards.
CGCTGACCGGGACATTGTGCTCCACGGTCGAATTGCCGTCCTGCACGTGGGTGACGTCCAGAGTGTAGAGCGCGCCGCCCTCCGGGACGATGGTCATGCCTTCCTGTTGGGTGGCCCGGACCAGCATCTGCCGCTGGTCGCGGCGGGGCTGGTTGTAGTTCTTGATGCTGAACGCCCCCTGAGCCTTCAGCCGGCGAACGTGGGCGAGGGCGTCGTCAAAGGAATTGATCTCGGCGTAGGTGCCGGCCGCCTTGGCGCCATAGACGATTTCGCCGGTGGAGAAGGTGCGCGGCGCCAGGATCTTCCCGGCCTGCTGTCGCTCTGCGGCGACGAAGATCTGCGAGGCCCGGGACGAGGGGTTGTGGATCGTGGTCGTCCCCAGCGCCAGGTTGACGATGGAGGACCAGTTCTGCTGCGGCACCAGATCATCGTCGCCCTGCGGCCCGTGGGCATGAGCGTCGACGAGGCCCGGGATCACGGTCTTGCCGGCGAGATCCACAACCTTGGCGCCCGCCGGGATGGTCACCCTGGATCTGGGACCGACGGCCAGGATGCGGTCTCCGCGCACCACGATGACGCCATCGTCGATGATGCCGCCGGCCTTGTCGGCCATGGTGACGAGCCGGGCGCCGACCAGCGCCACATCGCCGACGGCTTTGTCCGCCGCGATGTCCATAGAGAGGTTCACGCCCAGCGTTGGAGCCTTGAAGGCCGGGGCATCTTCTGCGGCAGGTCCAGCGAGGAAGACGGTCTCGGCGTCGACGCTGAAAAGTGTCGGACCCAGGCTCCAGTGCACCTTGCGCCCGTCGTTCGACCAGTGGATGAAATCGGCTCCGTCGCCGCTGACCCGTACGACGGGCAAAGGCCCACCCTTGGGATCAACCGACAGTTCCGTCGGCCCCGGAAGCAGGGGCATGATGAAGGCCTGGTAGTTCTGACGGAAGGCCAGATAGCGACTGTCCGGAGAGACCTGGAAATCGTTGACCAGTTCGCCGGTGGCGTGGACGCGGCGGGCTTCGCCGTTCAGATCCGTGCTGATCAGCTGAGCCTGGCCCTTGTCGCTGCCAATCATGAAGACGCGGTCCGAGCCCGCCCCGAACTGCGGCTCGGCGGTGCCGCGCGCGACGCGGACCTGTTCGCCGCCCGTAACCGCCATGCGGTACACGCCGGGATCCTGGCTCCACAGGTCCGAAGTCAGCCCGCCGCCGGTGCGGCGTTCGAACACCAGCGTCTTGCCGTCGGGAGAGAAGCGCGGGAGCGCGTAGTGGCCTGGCTGGCTGGAGACGTCGCGCGGCGCGCCGCCGCCCGCGGCCACGATCCGCAACCGGCCCAGGTCGGCGTCAGTCCAGCCGACAAAGGCGATGGTGCGGCCATCCCGCGACCAGGTCGGCCAGAGTTCCAGGCCGGGATCGTCGCCGCGGGTCAGGCGGCGCGGCACCCCCTCGCCCATCGCCTTGATCCAGAGTTTGCCGAGCGTTTCGAACACCACCTGCTTGCCATCCGGCGACACCTGGGCCCAGCGTGGCATGCGGGTGGTGAACCGGTCGGGTGCCACAGCGACCTTGGGGTGAACAGAGTCGATCACCACGCGGGTGTCGCGAACCCGGAAGGGAATCTCCGCCGCTGCCGATCCATCCGCGCCGACCCGCCGGATCTTGCCCCCCGCCCAGAACACCACCTGGCGGCTGTCCGGGGTCCAGGCCATGTTCGGATAGAGGCCGGTGACGGCCCAGGTTTCCTGGACGTCCTGATCCAGCGCGTCATAGACCTTGCGTTCAGCGCCGGAGACCAGGTCGCGGACATACAGTTTCGACTTGGTCCGCTCTCGGCGCACGAAGGCGATCAGCTTGCCGTCGGGCGACGGCGTCGGTCGCACCGCGCCACCTGCGCCAGCGACCACCGTGGTCACCTCGCCGGTGGTCAGGTCATGCCGTTCGATGTGGAACAGGCTGGCGTTGGAATCCTGTGCGTATTCGAAGATCGGTCCGGGCGTGACGTTACGGGTGAAATAGAGGCTCTTGCCGTCGGGGGCGAAGACCGGTTCGCCCAGTTCCTTCTGGTGCTGCTCGCTGGGGCGCTTGACGATGCGCACGCCGCCGCCGCCGGACACATGGAAGAGCCAGACCTCGCCCGTGCCGAGCGAACGGCCCGTGGTGAAATGCTTCTTGGCGACGATGAAGCGACCGTCCGGGCTCCAGCTGGGCTGGTTCAGGAGGCGGAAGTCCTCCTTCGACACCTGCTGCCTGTTCGACCCGTCACGGTTCATGATCCAGATGTTGTCGCCACCGCCGCGGTCGGAAACGAAGGCGATGCGCTTGCCGTCCGGCGAGAAGCGGGGTTGCTGCTCGTAGGCCAGGCCGTCGGCGATGCGGGTCGGGGTCCCGCCGGCGATAGGCATCACATAGATGTCGCCCAGCAGGTCAAAGGCGACGCTCTGGCCATCAGGCGAGACATCGAGGTTCATCCACGTGCCCTGGTCGACGTCGATCGGAATCTGGCGGGTCGTCATGCCGGGCGGGGCGGAGACATCCCACTTGGGCGGCTTCGGGGCATCGGCGGCCGCGGCGGGTGACACGGCGAACGCCAGGGCAGCGAGTATGATTGCAGTCCGGGATTTCATGGCGGCCCTCAGTGCTTCGTTGATCGCGTCAAGCAGGTGGTCGGAGGTCAGTCCAGTGGTTGTTGAGCCTCGCGCGGTCGTCCGCACCGCCCACGACATCGTCATCGGCGGGCTTGACCCGGCGATCCATGTTGAGAGCGCTGTTGGATAGGCGGGTCAAGGGCCCGCCTATGACGATCCTTTTTGTGCGCCGCAGTTCAGGCGGCGACGAGCGACGGCAGGTCGTGCAGGTCCTTGGCCAGGCCGTTGCCCATCAGGTCGATGAAGTTGTCGCGGTAGAACTTGCGCTTCAGCCGCTCGTCGACGCCGGCCAGATTGTCGCCAAAGCGCTTCATCGGGTTGCGGCCGCCTTCCACGTGCGGGAAGTCGGAGGAGAACAGCACCATGTCCTCGCCGGAGTTTTCCATGATCCAGCGGACGTCCTCATGCGGATAGGGCGTGACGCGGAACTGGCGGCGCAGGATTTCGGAGGGTGTGCCGGATAGCGTCTGCAGACGCTCTTCCTTGCCGAAGGCCGCGACGCCGGAGTCCAGGAATTTCATGAGGCTGGGCAGCCAGGAGGCGCCCAGCTCGATGGCCCCGAACTTCAGGCGCGGGAAGCGGTCGAAGACGCCGTCGATAACGAGGGCCGACACGGTCTGCCAGACGCTGAGCGGGATCGCCATGAAGGTCAGGGACGTGAAATTCTCGTCGCCGCCATGGAAGTCGCGCACGAAGGGCAGGCCATTTTCCAGATAGTCCTTGTGCATCTTCTCCTCGCCGCCGACGTGGAACAGGATCGGGACACCGGCCTCCTGCGCGACGGCCCAGAGGGCGTCCAGATCGCGGTGGCTGGCCGAGAAGCCCGGCGGATGGCGAGAGGGAACCACCAGCGCCTTGGCCCCAAGCGCCAGCGCCTCACGGGCGATCTGCGGCGCGCGGGCGCGGTCGATCAGCGGCACATAGCCGGTGGCCAGCAGGCGGCGATCCACCGAACAGAACTCGGTCATCATCCGGTTGTGGGCCCGGGCAGCCTCGACGGCGAGCTCGACCTCACCCTTTTGTTCCAAACCGAAGTTGGAGAGACAGGCGGTGGTGAAGACCAGCTGGGAGGTGAAGCCCAGGTGATCCAGCGCCGCGCCGCGATCCTGGTTACGGAAGGCGCCCAGTGCCGCGTGGTTCTTGCGCAGCAGGATGTTGGCCTCGGCGCCGGCCTTGAACTCCGGGTCGTCGTGCTGGGCGGCGGCCTTGGCGAACCATTCCAGCAGGCCGTCCTTGGCGGGCGCGGTCTTGTCGACAAAGTCAGCGCGGAATTTCGGGTCGATGTAGGGGTTGATGGCCCCCGGCAGCTCCATGATGTGGCTGTCGGCGTCGTGGACGGTCTGGCCTTCGACATATGCCATGGCGCATGTTCCCTGGATGGTTTCTGTTGTTGAGGTGCATTCCGGACGTTTACCGACGATCCGTCAAGGTTTCTGGGCGCGCCATCCCGCCGAGGTGGCCCGCGATCTGATCGGCTGGAGCGTTTTCGTCGAGGGTGTCGGCGGGCGGATCGTCGAGACCGAGGCCTATCATCACGAGGACCCGGCCTCACACAGCTTCAACGGACGCACCGATCGCAACGCCGCGATGTTCGGGCCGCCGGGCCGGGCCTACGTCTATCGCTCCTATGGCATCCACTGGTGCCTGAACGTGGTCTGTGGCGATGCGCCGGGTAGCGCCGTACTTATACGGGCGCTGGAGCCGACTCAGGGCTTGGAGGTCATGAGGGAACGGCGCGGTCAGAACGACCTGCCGGCGCTTTGCTCCGGACCGGGCAAGCTCTGTCAGGCGCTGGCGGTGAGCCGCGATCATGATGGCCACGCGCTGGATGCCGCGCCGTTTGTCCTGGAACCCGGCGCGGCGGTCGGCGTGTTGCAAGGGCCGCGCATCGGGATCAGCAAGGCGGTCGACGTTGCCTGGCGCTTTGGTGAGGGCGGGTCTCGCTATCTCAGCCGGGCCTTCGGGCAGCCACGCCAATGCTAATGAATCTGAAAATAGACGTCATGGCCCGGCTCGTCCGGGCCATCCATGATCGCCGTGGCGACGGATAAAACGCGGTGGCGACGACCGCAGCCATCAAGCGGGCGCGGAGATCATGGGTCCCCCGGACAAGCCGGGGGATGACGATCAAGTTTGAATTGATGACCGGGTCACCCCTCCCTCAACCGGCCTTGAAGGCCTGACTGAGGTCGAGGATGCCGCGGCCGTAGATGTCGTCCACACCGGCGTCGCCGGCGTCGCGGGCCAGGCCCAGGATGCGGGCGGCGACCTCCTGGCCGGTGAGTTTCGGCCAGGCTTCCATCATCAACGCCATGCCGCCTGCGACATACGAGGTCGAGAACGACGTGCCCGAGACCAGTCGGCACTTGGCCTGACAGTCAGTCAGCACCCATTCGCCGGGTGCGGCGATGTACCAGGGTTTTACCGACCCGGCCTTGTTGGACCAGGCGGTGATCGCGCCGTAGTAGCCGGTGGCCCCGGCCACCACGATAGAGCCAGCATAGCGCGGATCGACGGCATAGCGCGCGGGCCAGCTGGGTTCGCGACCATTGCGGTTGCCCGCCGCGATCACGACCACCGCGCCGCTCTGGACCAGCCGCTCAAGGGCCTGTTCGAAGGGCACCCCCATCGGCTTTCGTCCTTGCAGGGGCAGGACCACGATGCGGGCCTTCTGGGCGGTCGCATAGTCCAGCGCCCGGGCGAGATCGGTGGGCTTGAACGCACAGGAGCCGAACAGGCCGCCGTCAATGTCGGCGCGCACGGCCAGCAGCGTGACATTGTAGGCCACGCCGACCATGCCGCGTCCATTGAGCGCCGAGGCCAGCGGCCCGGCCATATAGCTGCCGTGACGATCCATCACCGGCATGGTGCGGCCCTCGACAACATCTTTTGAACGCCGCGAGAGGTTGCGCATGACATCGCTCTGGGCCCTGGCGATGCCGCAATCGACCATGGCGACGGTGATGCCCTTGCCAGTTAGCCCGGCATCGTAGGCCGCGCGGGCGCCGATGGCCTCCAGACCCCAGCTCTTCTTGTACTCGTCGCTGGTGACGCGTGGGCCTTTGGCCACAGAGGCGGCGGGCGACAGCGTCAGGGCCAGGACGGCCAGGAGACTGAGGCCCGCGCGCGCCATGGCTAGAGTTGAGCCAGAAGGTAGTCGGCGGCCGAGACGCGGAATTCGCCGCCCTGCTCGACGTTCAGTTCCTTTACCACGCCGTCCTTGACGATCATGGAATACCGCTGCGAGCGCTTGCCCATACCGAACTTGGACCCGTCCATTTCGAGGCCGACGGCGGTGGTGAAGTCAGCGTTGCCATCGCCCAGCATCATGATGTCGTCGCCGACCGCCTGGTCTTCGCCCCAGGCCTTCATGACAAAGGCGTCGTTGACCGACAGACAGGCGATGACGTCGACGCCCTTGGCTTTCAGCTCTGGCGACAGTTGCTTGAAGCCCGGCACATGCTTGGCCGAGCAGGTGGGCGTGAAGGCGCCCGGCAGGGCGAACAGGGCCACGGTCTTGCCCGCGAACAGGTCTTCGGTCTTGATCGGACGCGGTCCTTCCGACGTCGCCTGGCTGATGGTCACGTTGGGCAGTTTGTCACCGACTTTGATGGTCATGGGTCAATCTCCTTTAGGGGGTAATGTTCACCAACGCTGATACCCGAGAAGAGGCTGCGACCGTAGTCAGGATTTCTGAGATACGTACGGAAAGCCTTGATGTCCTCACCGAGCGGCGGTTTTTTGTATCGATGGATAGCGCGTTCCTCTCAGGCCAACTGCTGATCGCCATGCCGGGCATTGGCGATCCGCGCTTTGCAAAGGCCTTGATTCTGATCTGTGCGCATGACGCCGGGCACGCCATGGGGGTGGCGGTGAACCGGCCGGCCGAGGGACTGAATGTGCCGGACCTGCTGAAACAACTGGACGTCAAGGGGGCCGACGACGCCCGGCCCCGGGCGGTTCTGCTGGGCGGACCGGTGGAAACGGCACGCGGGTTTGTGTTGCACACGGGCGACTATGGCTCTGAGCACAGCACCGCCGTGCCGGGCGGCCTGGCCCTGACCACCACCCGCGACGCGCTGGAATCCATGGTCGCCGACAACGGCTTTCCGGGCCGCGCGATCCTGACCCTGGGCTATGCCGGATGGGGCGCGGGACAGCTGGAGGCCGAAATCCGCGAGAATGTGTGGCTGACCGTGGAGGCCGACGAGGCGCTGGTGTTCGACGAGGCCTATGAAACGAAATGGGCGCGGGCGCTGGGCAAGCTGGGGGTGGACCCCGGGTTTTTGAGCTCGGAGGCCGGGCGGGCCTAACCCCGCGCCTTCACCGGGGCCGCGCCGTCCACGTAGCTTTCATTGAGATAGACCTCGGCCTCTTGTGCCGATAGCGCCGGGGCGTAGCCGAAGCCTTGGCCGTAGTCGCAGCCCAACGCCAGCAGCTGGTGGGCCATCATGGCGTTTTCAACGCCTTCCGCGATAACTTCCATGGAGAGGTCCTGGCCCAGACGGACCACGGACTTGACGATCTTGGCCGAGCCCTCGTTGGAGGCCATGGTGCGGACGAAGTAGCGATCAATCTTCAGCGTGTCGAAGGGCAGTCTGGCCAGGTAGGACAGGGCCGAGAAGCCGGTGCCGAAGTCGTCCAGAGCCAGGGCTGCGCCGGCTTCGCGCAAGGCGGCCAGGATGATCGCGGCGCGGTCGGGGTCGCGCATGACGTCACCTTCGGTGACTTCCAGCTTCAGCGCGCCCGGCGGCAGGCCGGTCTCGGCGCGAATGGCGTTGACGTCGGCCACCAGGTCAGGGCGGTCGATCTCGCCGGTGGAGAGGTTGACGGCGACGGTCAGTTCGCCAGCGGCGTGGTGGTGCTGACGCCAGGTGGCCAGCTGCCGGGCGGCCTCGCGCATCATCATCAGGCCAAGCTCGTTCATCAGGCCCATTTCCTCGCAGCTGGGCAGGAACTGGTCAGGGGTCAGCAGGCCGCGTCGGGGATGGCGCCACCGCACCAAGGCCTCAAAACCGGAGAGGGCCCCGGTGGAGAGGCGCACGATGGGCTGATAGAACGGCATCAACTCGCCGCGACGCATGGCGCCCTTGAGGTCGCCTTCCAGCGCCAGTCGCGACAGGCCGTCCGTCTCAAGGCCGCGACCGTAGGCCGCAGCCCCACCCCGGCCATGGGTGCGCGCGGATTCCACGGCCAGCTCGGCGCGGCGCAGCAGTTCGGTGGCCTCGGGTGCGTCCTCGCCGCCGGTGGCCTGGACGGCGCCGATGGCCAAGGTCGGGTGGATGTCGAACCCGGCGATGCGCAGGGGCTGTTCCAGCGCGCTGCGCAGGGCGTCAGGGCCGGGCGATGAACTCTTGGGGGCCAGGGAGGCGAACTCGTCCTCGCCGATGCGGGCCAGCAGGGCGCCGGGCGGAAAGGCGGCGGCCAGGCGTGAACCCAGGGCCGCCAGCACCAGATCGGCGCGTTCGTGGCCCAGCGCCTCGTTCAGGCGGCGCAGGCGGTCGAGGTCGGCGACGATCAGCTCGTGCTCGCCGGGTGACTGCAGGCGCTCTCGGGCCAGAGTTATGAAACTGCGGCGGTCGCAAAGGCCCGTCAGCGCGTCAACGCCAGAGGCGGCAAATCTCACCTCAGGCGCGACAACGCCGGCGGCGCGCACGCCGTCCTCAAGCCAGACACCGCGCCAGATGCTGGGTTCGCCGCCGCGCAAACGCAGGCGCACGGCCACCTCGCCGCCCGGTTGCTGAAATCGCAGAATATCTTCCGCCATGGCGCGATCCTGCGGCAGGGCCAGGGCGCGCAGCGCAGCGGACGAGCAATCAGGTGCCAGCGGGCCAAGACCCAGCGCACGGGTGGCCCCGGTCAGGCGCAGGCGGTCCTTCTCCGGCTCCCAGACCCAGAGTGCGACCTCAGCCGCCCCCAACGCCTCGAGATTGGCCGTGGCGTCCCACATCCAGCGCTCGTTGGCCATTCCGTCCTGATCTTACTCACAACACTGGCGTCGATCAGACCGACACCCCCGCATCCGGACCGTCATGACCCCCATAGGGGCTCAAGCGTCCGAACAGGACATGATCACACCATGCGCCGTTAATTTTCAGATAAGCCGAGGCTAATCCCTCCTCGACGAAGCCGGCTTTTCCAAGCAATTTCCGTGACGGCGCGTTGCCCGGAAGGCAGGCCGCCTCCAGGCGATGCAGGGCCAGGGTGCGGAATGCAAACTCCGAAAGGGCATGCACGGCGGCCAGGGTCAGACCCTGTCGCGCATAGGGCCTGCCGCACCAGTAGCCGACCGAACCCATCTGGGCGACGCCGCGGCGGACGTTGGAGAGCGTGATGCCGCCGGTCAGAGCCTGGTCCGCGCTGCGAAAGACGAAAAGCGGATAGGCCACCCCAGCGTCACGATCGCGGGCATAGGCCATCAACCGGCGACGGAACGCGGCGCGCGAGAGGTCATCGGCTGGCCAGGTGGGCTCCCAGGGTTGCAGGAAGGCCCGGCTCTGGGCGCGCAGGTCGCGCCATTCGCTGAAGTCCTGGGCCCGGGGCGGACGCAGATATACGCCCTCGCCCTCGACGCGAAGGCCGCTTTCCGGCGCGATCCAGTCCAACAGGGCCATGGGCGAAGGGTGGCGGATTTGGGCAGAGGGTCAAGGGGGGTGGGGCGCGAGTGCCCTTTCCTTTCCCGGTTCCGGGAAAGGGGGACCGCGCCCCAAAGAGGGCGGGGTGGATAGGGAAGGCCTCAGTCACCGAGTCTCAGGCGGAGGATCGATCAGCTGTGCGGGTGGCTTGCCCTTTCCACCATCGGCCTTGCAGCCGACGGTCCCCCTTTCCCGCAAGCGAGAAAGGAAAGGTTGCTACCCGAACAGCGCCCGTTCGAATCCTTCGGCGGCGCCGAGGGCTGCCCGGGGGCCGAGGATGGCGACGGCGGCTTTTCGATTGTTGAGAATGCGCGCGGTCAGGGCGGCCAGCTGGGCGGGCGAGACGGCGTCGATCTGTTCGGCAATGTCGTCGGGATCGAGGGCGCGGCCGAACAGCAGCACCTGGCCTGCCGCCTGTTCGGAGCGGGCCAGCGCCGATTCGCGGCCCATGAACATTGAGCCCTTGAGCTGGGCCTTGGCGCGGGCCAGCTCGGCGTCGGCAACCGGTTTGGTCAGGGCCAGGATTTCGCCGGCGGTGACTTCGGCCAGCTCAACGGCGTTTTTGGCGTCGCACCCGGCGAACACACCCAGGATACCGGTGTCGGCGTAGGTTTCGGAATAGGCATCGATGGCATAGGCCAGGCCGCGGACCTCGCGGGCCTCCTGAAACAGGCGGGACGCCATGCCACCGCCGAGGATTTCGGCCAGCAGGCGCAGCGCGAAATAGTCGGGATCGTGGACACCGACCGCCGGCAGCAACAGCACCAGATTGGCCTGTTCCAGCTTGCGCGCGACGGTTTTGGCGCCGCTGGTGAAGGTGGCGGGGTCGGCGGCGGGGACACCGGCCCCTCTGGCCACACCGAAGTCGCGTTCCGCCAGACGCAGCAGATCGTCTTCGTCCACGGCCCCGGCCGCACTGATCACCAGGGTCTCCGGCGCGTAGAGCGCGGCCCGCCAATCGGCGAGCGTTTGCGTCGTCGCCGTGCCGATGGATTTCGGCGTGCCCAGGATCGGCCGCCCCAGCGGCTGGCCGGTGAAGGCGGTTTGCTGGGCCAGCTCAAACACCAGATCGTCGGGCGTGTCGGCGGCCTCGGCGATCTCCTGGCCAACCACGTGCTTTTCGCGTTCCAGATCGTCAGCGTTCATGATCGGGTGCAGCACCAGATCGCTGAGCACCGCGGACCCAAGGTCGAGGCCAGCCTTCAGCGCGCGGATCTGGAAACTGGTCCGCTCATAGCCGGTCGCCGCGTTGATGTTGCCGCCCTCGGCTTCGATCACCTCGACGATCTCGCGGGATGACCGACCGCCAGCGCCCTTGAACACCATGTGCTCGAGCAGGTGCGACCAGCCCGAGCGGGCGCGATCCTCGAACCGCGCGCCACGCCCGGCGACGACCGACAGCGCCACGGTCTGCCAGCCCGGCAAGGGGTCGCAGATCAATCGCACACCGTTGGATAACGTATGAACCTTGGGAGGCAATCGCTCAGCCTTCGGCAAAGGCGCGGACGTAGGCCTTGATGGTGTCGGCGTCGCCCGGCAGCCGATCGAAGCGTTCGCTGCGGCCAGAAAGGTTGGCGACCCCGCGCGGCAGGGTCGGCTGGACGCCGCTGGCCTTGGCAACATCCTCGGGGAACTTGGCCGGGTGGGCGGTCGACATCACCACGGTCGGGCCATCCAGGGTCACGTGGCGCAGGGCAGCCACCGCGACGGCGGTGTGAGGGTCGATCAGTTCACCGGTCTCGTTCAGGGTCGAAACGATGGTTTTGGCGGTTTCGCCCTCGCCGATGGCAACGCCGGTAAAGCGGGCCTGCATATAGCTGAGCGCGCCGGGCGGAATGTCGATGACACCGGAGGTCTTGAACGCCTCGAAGGCCCGGGCGGTTTCGACCGGCTCGCGCTGGACGCCCTCGAAGTACAGGCGCTCGAAGTTGGAGGCAGACTGGATGTCCATGGCGGGTGAGATGGTCGGCAGAACGCCGCCACGCGTGTAGCGCCCGGTCGAGAAGGCGCGGGCCAGGATGTCGTTGGCGTTGGTCGCCACCACGATCCGCTCGATCGGCAGACCCATGCGCAGCGCGACATAACCTGCAAAGGCGTCACCAAAATTGCCGGACGGCACCACGAAATTCACCGCGCGCGCCGGGGCGCCCAGCGCGGCGGCGGTGGTGAAATAGTACACCGACTGGGCGGCGATCCGCGCAAAGTTGATGGAATTGACGGCGGCCAGGTCGACCGACTGGCGCAGCACCTTGTCCTGAAACGCGTCCTTCAGGATCGCCTGGCAATCGTCAAATGTGCCGTCCACGGCGACGCAGGCGATGTTGTCCTCAACCGCCGTGGTCATGAATCGACGCTGGACTTCCGAGATCCGCCCCTCCGGGAACATCACCACCACGCGGACGTTCTTTGCCCCGCGAAACGCCTCAACGGCAGCGCCGCCGGTGTCGCCCGAGGTGGCGCACAGGATCACCTGCTTGCGGCCTTGCTGACCCAGGAAGTGGTCGTAGAACCGGGCCAGGATCTGCATCGCCACATCCTTGAAGGCGAGGCTGGGACCGTGGAACAGTTCGGCGATGAAGGTCTGCGGTCCGATCTGGACCATCGGCACCACGGCCTTGTGGCTGAAGGTGGCGTAGGCCTCCTCGCACATGGCCAGCATGTCGGCGGGCGAGATTTCATCACCCGCAAACACCCCCAGCACCTCGGCGGCGACCTCAGCATAGGACATGGACGCGAAGGCCGCGATCCGCTCGCGGCTGAGCGTCGGCCAGGATTCCGGCACATAGAGGCCGCCGTCGGGGGCCAGGCCCCCCAGCACCGCATCGGTGAAGCCCACCGCCGAGGATTCCCCACGGGTCGAAATGTAGCGCATCAGGAAGCTCGCCTGCGAAACAGCATGGCGGCATAGACGCCGAGCAAGGCAGCGGCAAGGCCGTACCAGGTCAGGGCATATTCCAGATGCCGGTTGGCAATGTCGGCGGGGATGGGCGCGGGGACCAGGCCCTTCCAGTCCGGGTTGGTGGCGGTTTCGGCCATGATCACCAGGGGCGCAGGCCGGGATGCTTTCAGCACCGCGGCCATGGCGGTGACATCGCGGGTGTACCAGCGTCCGGGGGTATTGGATGGCGAGAAGCGGTTCCCGGCCTCGGGTTTGCGCAGCACGCCCACCAGTTCGAAAGGCGCGGTATCAACGGCATCGACGGGGGGGCGAGCGGAGATGGTGTCAGCGACGTAGCCCCGGTCCACCAGCACACTGGCGTAGGTCGTGTGATCGATCCGGCAAGCTGACATCAGGCGCACGCCCGCCTGACCGTCGCGCAGGGTGTAGAGCTCGACGGACGGGGCTTTCGCCAGGCCGGGGCAGATTACCCTGACCCGCGTGAAATCGGCGTCGCTGCCTTTCGCCACCCGATCCAGCACCGCTCCGAGCGGTTGGGCGGGCGCAGCCTGCAGGGCATCGATGCGGGCCAGCAGCTCCTGCTTCCAGGCCAACCGCTGGACCTGCCAGGTGCCCAGCGCGATCAGGATCGCGAAGGCGATCGCGACGGCAATCGTCAGGCCGATGGGGAACCTGACGGCGGCTGGGGTCTGATCAGTCGTCATGCCGGGCCTCGGCGGCCTTGTTCATGAACTGGGCGGCCAGCATCGCGCCCTTGAACGGCCGCATCAGACCCAGCGACAGGATCAGGGTCGCCGGCAACCACAGGATCAGGTGCAGCCAGATCGGCGGCCGGAAGGTGAATTCCATGAACAGGGCCGCAAAGGCGACGACGAAGCCTGCGATCAGAATGACAAACACCGCCGGACCGTCCCCGGAATCCGCCCGGGCGAAGTCTGCGCCGCAGGCGTCACAGGACGGCGAGACCTTCAGGAATCCTTCGAAGAGAAACCCTTCGCCACAGTTAGGACAGCGGCCCGCAAGCCCCGCCAGCAGCGGATGGGGTTTGCTCATTCCAACCCTAGTGGGTCACTCCGAAGATCACGTAGATGAAGGCGAACAGGAACAGCCAGACCACGTCAACGAAGTGCCAGTACCAGGCCGCAGCCTCGAAGCCGAAGTGCTGCTTGGGGGTAAAGCCCTTGCCCATCAGACGGAACAGGCAGACCGCCAGGAAGATCGTTCCGATCAGCACGTGGAAGCCATGGAAGCCGGTCGCCATGAAGAAGGACGATCCATAGAGGCCCGAGTTCTCCTGGCCCTCGCCGCCGAAGAAGTACTTGTGCTCTAGGATATGGCTGTACTCGTAGACCTGGATCGCGGTGAACAGCGCGCCCAGGATTACGGTCAGGATGAGACCCAGCTTGGCGTTCTTGCGATCCCCGACCTGCAACGCATGGTGCGCCCAGGTCACCGTTGTGCCGGACAGCAGCAGCGTCAGCGTATTGACCAGCGGCAGTTCGAAGGCGGGAACGGCCTCGATGCCCTTGGGCGGGAATGTGGCCCAGGCGGCCTGGACTTCGGCGATCGAACCCACGGTGCGGTTGCCGTGGAACAGGGCCGCCTCGAAGAAAATCCAGAACCAGGCGACGAAGAACATCACTTCGGAAGCGATGAACAGCACCATGCCATAGCGCAGGCCGATGGAGACGACGGGGGTGTGATCGCCGCTGTTGGCTTCCTTGACCACCTGGGTCCACCAGGCGGCCATGGTGTAGAGCACGCCGGCCAGACCCGCGAAGAACAGCCACGACGTGCCTTCCGGCAGGCCGAAGATGCCCTTCATCCAGGCGACGCCGCCCAGCGCCATGACCGTAGCGGCGATCGAGCCGACCAGCGGATACGGGCTCGGATCGACCAGGTGGTAGTCGTGCTTCACGCCAGCGGCCATTGCGGTGCATTCCCCTCGTAGAGTCACGACCGCGCCAACAGAGTCGCGCAGCCAAACTTGCGCCACGCTATAGCCCCGCGCCCAAGGGTTCGCCAAGGGGGAAAGGCTGGGCTCAACCCTTCTTGTCGGCCTTTGGCGCCTCGGCCTGGGCCGCGCCCTCGGTCGACGGGAAAAAGGTGTAGCTGAGCGTCACCTCGGGCTTGCCCTTGGTGTTGACATCTTCGGCGTACTTCGGGTCGATGAAGTAGAGCACCGGCATCTCGACCGTGGCCCCGGCGGCGATGGTCTGGTCGGTGAAGCAGAAGCACTGCAGCTTCTGGAAATAGGCCCCCGCCTGTTCCGGCACCACGTTGTAGATGGCGCGCGCCCGGACCGGCTTGTCCGAATGGTTGGTGACCTTGAAGAAGGCCAGCTTGGTCTCGCCGATCTTGACGGTCTGGGAGGTCTGTTCGGCGGTGAATGTGAACGGCAGCCCCCGGGTATTGGCGTCGAACCGGACCGTCATGGTCTTGCCGAGGATGGTGTCCGGCGCCAGGTCGGCCCGGCGCACGGTGCCGTCAAACCCGGTGACCTGACAGAACAGCTTGTAAAGGGGCACCGACGCGTAGGCCGCCCCGATCATCCCAAAGAACAGCGCGGCGCAGATGACCGCGACACGAACGTTCCGCTGGCGGTCAGGATCAGATAGCGCGTTCAAGGACATTGGCGCCCATTTTGATGACGGTGACGACGTAGACGAGGATCACAAACAGGACGAGGCCGACCGCGATCACGATGTTGCGGCCCCGGCGGGCCTTGGCGGCGGCGGCGTCCTCACGGGCGGGATCACTCATCGGAACAGCTCCAGAGGCGCAAGCCCCATCACCTTTTCCACGAGCAAGGTGGCGAACAGGAGGGACAGGTACAAGATCGAGAAGGCGAAAAGATTTCGCGCGGTGGTGGCCCCGGCGCGGACATCATAGAGGCCATCGTCGTTGCGAGGATCCAGGGCGTCACCCGCCTGGCTGCGGAACAGTCGCCAGGCCAGCAAGAGGAACACCAGTCCGCCTAGCCCCGAGACCGCCAGATAGGCTAGCCCGCCCAGGCCGGTGAACGCGGGCGCTACACAGACCGGGATCAGCAGCAGGCTGTAGATCAGGATCTGTTTGCGGGTCGACGCCGCGCCCTTGACCACCGGCATCATCGGCACGCCCGCCTTGGCATAATCCTCCGAGGTATAGAGCGACAGGGCCCAGAAGTGCGGCGGGGTCCACATGAAGATGATGGCGCACAGCAGCCAGGCGTTGGCCGGAGCCGTGCCGGTCACCGCCGCCCAACCGATCACCGGCGGCAAGGCACCGGCCAATCCGCCGATGACAATGTTCTGAGCGGTCCAGCGCTTGAGCCACATGGTGTAGACCACAGCGTAGAAGAC
Organism: Alphaproteobacteria bacterium; assembly: GCA_031379795.1. Classification (GTDB taxonomy): domain Bacteria; phylum Pseudomonadota; class Alphaproteobacteria; order Caulobacterales; family Caulobacteraceae; genus Phenylobacterium. Next base: position 334 of record JANNFM010000334.1, on the reverse strand, counting down.
GATGGTGAACGCCAGCAGGCCTGCGGCGAGCCAGTTCAGCGCCATGCCCATCAGCATCACCGAGAACAGCGACAGCACCACGCCAAGCGCCAGGGCGTCGGCGCCCTGAACCTTGCCGGAGGGTACCGGGCGTCCGCGCGTGCGGCGCATCTTGGCGTCGATGTCGGCGTCGTACCACATGTTAAGCGAGGCCGAGGCGCCGGCGCCCACCGCGATGCAAAGGATCGCCACCGCGCCCAGCACCGGGTGGATCGGCTGACCGGCGCAGACCAGCCCGGTCAGGGCGGTGAACACCACCAGCGACATGACGCGGGGCTTCATCAGCTGCAGGAAA